>NZ_JBGMEK010000068.1:0-23192 GCF_041447265.1 Microbulbifer epialgicus | reverse complement strand
TCGGTGCCAAAAAAGCTGGTTTGTTGGTACTGATCGGTGTCCGTGAGCATCATTATCCTTGAGCATTTCGACCAGAAATTTGGATCAGAATAGCGAAAACTGGTCGAAATGGCTATGTCATATATCCACGTAGTCCTAGTGCCACAAGGTCTGGAGACTTTTTTCAGGGTCGACTACTTATTTCCTTCAATGGTCAAAGTTTGGGCGCTTCCCGGGTGGGGAAGCTTGGGCTTAACGCTTGGAGGAAATGTGGGGTGGTGCGCGGGGGCGGTAGGCAGAGAAGAGGAAAAGGCGGGCGCTAGGCTTCCAGAGCTTGGGAATTGGCCCCAAGCTGCTGAATGTACTCCACTTTATTGAAGACGAGCGGGTTTCTAGCGTACTATGCATATAGCCACTTTGATAGTCTCAGTATCAATTTGGTTAGCTGGCCCCGGGTGTTCCTAGCACCTTGGGTCAGCGCCTTTTACTTACTCTTACATCACGCTACCGTTCTCCTTTGAAGGGATGGGTCTTTTAGAAAATTCTCGGCTCTCTCGAAGCTTTCAAAATTTTTTAAACTTCTAAAGCCTTTTTATTCAGCTCGCTCAATTACGGCCAAAATACCAAAATATCTATCGATTCTACGCAGCTTTGAGATTGAAATAAACTGAATAAATTCCAATAAGATTATTTTCGCGCCTATATTTTTAGTTATTTTCGGTTGAGGAAATCTCAATCAACCATTAGAAAACTCAATTCACATTGAAATGCACCCCATGCTTTTCTTAAAAGATTAAAGAGCAACATTCTTAATCACATGGCTAACTAAAGGCAAAACTGGGGAATGTGAAAGGTCACTAATGATTTAAATGGATCATTAGTTTTATGCTCGTATCCGCACTCCTTTGTTAAATACTGGAAGAGCGGGATCCCGTTGTAGGGATAAATATTGAGTTCAGCGTGGAGTTACCATCTTGTAAGCCACCTCCCCACATTAGTGTTATTAGTTGGTTATTTTTGGGTTAAAACCAATCGTACACGTAGCCGCTGACAAGATCATTTTAAATTCCAGACTTAGCTCTATCCCTACCAGTATTGCCAAGACATTGAAGACTCTGATTACACTTGGACTCAACAGCGCATTCGCACGGTCGTATCAAGTGGACAACCCAAAGCTCTACTTTATTTATTGGTGGTGAGCACTTGAAAGAACCTAAAGCACCCCCCCTTTCAGTTGGAGCAATATTTCGAGCTAGTGACTGGAGTGGCCAGTATTTAGATCCACAGAAACGAGGCGGTATGTGCGGAATCACCCCTCCTATCCGAGAGACTTGATATCCCACCTCTCCACTGGCTATGTAGCAACCGAATTTCGAAAGCAGATTTAAAGTCTGCAGCTGACTGCCGGCAGCTTCCTCTCAGCGTTCCTTATAATCTGGCCTAACCCCAAATCAGCCTTCCCAAAGCCTGAACGCCAATTCTGGTATTCCACTTCCCTTGCCACTATGTCAGAGATGGAGAGTCTGCAAAAAGCTCTCATGGCTATTTACATCAGAGCCACTGCCACCTGGGTCCATCAGGATAAAGCCTTAACCTTTGCCCTTGAATATGAGTACGACCGGTATAAGTATCTGGGCTCCCATCGACAGTCTCTCTAACAACAGTACCGCGAAAACGTTGATACCATTTGCCTGTATAATTATGATCTTGAAAATTTTTTAAGCGTAACTTACAGGTTTTTGACGAAATCCCAAAATCCATTTCGGTTTCACTTAAGTCAACATTATTTTTTTCCAGCTCTTCTTTAAACTGCTCCATATAATCGCTAGTGGGTTGGTAGTGGCCACTGAAATTATTAATATACTCTATTATTCCACCTACCACAGAGATATGCCCAGCCGCAGCAACTGGGCGTCCCGAAAAAAATGCTGAATGGTGCTGAATGTCACCATTTTTGTTACCACAAAAGATACGTCCATTTTTGTCCATAATAAATGCCCAAGATCCGCCAGGGTTGGTATTAAGTTTCTCACCGCGCCAAAACAGAAGCCCATCTTGTATAGTAACCTGATATTTTTCTCGTTCAGCTTCACTCATATAGGGCACAACAACTCCACTAAAGGTATCTTTACTTAAACCGCTATCTTTTAGCATTCCAAGTTCTTTGTATGGCATGTTACTTATCTCCTTTATAAATGCGCCTAATAGATAGCCTTCAATAATAGCTAGTTATTTTGATGACCATTTCAAGGGTATTTCTATCTCCAGTCGTAAGTTTGACTCCAATATAAATCATTGCGTCTCTCTTTACGTACGCAGGGCTTTTCTTTATGGGAAAGATACCCAACCCGGAAGAGATTATGAGCATCGGCGTCAGTGTATTGAGAGCGGAACGCAAAAGCTAGCCGGCATCTTTGCGCTCGATATTGCAGCCAATGCTGTAATGAGAAACCACTACCTGTTGTGCTCTATATCGACGCAGAAGCCGCCAAAACTTGGTCCGATACCGAGGTCATTACTCGCTGGCAAGAGCTTTTTTAGAACTGCCGTACTAGCTCAACGCTATCTTCAAGGGGACACTCTCGATTCTAGCGAAATGGAATGGCTCAATGAGTCTATTGCTCACCAGGCCAATGCAGAAGACAAGCCTTTGGGAGGGTCGTTTAAAGTCTCAGGCTTTGTTGGGTGAGCAAGCGCTGGCAGACTGCACGGCCCATGTGGATCTCAACCCTAAATATCTACTCCCCGGAGGAGTCGAATTTCATCTCGATCCGACAGCGAATTAACTCAGCGGCTACTGGTAAGCAGCCTGACAAACTATTGCCGATGCTCGGCTGTGAGTGTAAAGCAGACTGCCCTTTCAGCTGGATCCTTATCTCGAACTGGTAGACTGAAGTGGCCGACAACTCAAATGACAGAAACCGGGCGCTATTGATGAAACTATCCCCCAATTCTTCAACGGTTGGGGATACCAGCAAAAACTTGCTCTATCTAAACTGAAACTTTGAGAGCCGTTCTAAGTGCTTGGTGGACTCGGCGGAATTGGGGCGGCAGGTCTATACCCATCAGAATAAGCGCTGGGTACATAGACTTCGAGACTGCCAACTCCTCCTTAGTCCACCTCCAAGTTAAATAGCCAAAAACATACTCGACTATCACTAAGGCAGTTGCGCGACTTACTGCACTCCATACCTATTCCTCAATTATCCACAAACCCAATCTATCTTCGCTGAACCCCCACCTGTATTGGAGTTGATGTGCCATCTGCCGAATGGTGACGTAAAAATTTTACGTACTTCTGAGCGTTTCTAATCCATGGGCCGATCTGTGGGAGCTTAAACGAGTGGATAGTTCGACCGGTTGCTGAATTAAAAAACTGCGGAGCAGAAATGATAGCAATAGGAGGGGTAAACGCCCCTCCCTTAGAATTCTGTCATTAACTGTACGGATTCGGAGATTTAAAAAACATTAACTCCAACTCATATTTCTATGTGGGATTACCCTCTAAAACATTCCATACCTTTCTATACACATGCCCTAAATCGCTATTTAATGCAGAGTTCCAATCGGAAGATGAAAGGGCTGCCACACGCCTACGAACTTCACCCAAAGAAGTTCCTGTCGTTCCACCTACATATGTAGCCAGTTTTGAGGCAGCGGATCTCGGTACGCCAATCAACCTTAGAGCAACGGCATCCTTATCATTAACACCGTAATAAATATGCGATGGGAGATTTCTTACATTTTCAAATTCTTCATCGGACAGGTCACCGCCTGTTATAGAAAGTAACGCTCCCATACCCCATGACGCAGTCTGAGAGAGCCTGCCGAACAAGTTCCTTCCACACTTCGTAATATCACCATCAAAATATTTATCAGAAATATCTTTAAGGCTACTCCCATTTACCCAATCACTTACTATGCGAGCCAACTTGTCACCATCCGGGTGATTTCCGCCAGTAACCGCCTCTAAATTTTCCCTTAACTCTGGGACATTCAATATAACGCCCATCATTCTTTCAAGATGGCCGGCTCCCTCGCTAAAAATATCCGCCGACAACCAATCATCTTTATTAATTTTTGCTTTACCGGCTTCAAATAAAACCGACTTGACGCTCTGTAATGAAAAACCAGTACTATCAACCAATGACAATGGCTGTCCTGGCTCTTGCAAGTAATGCACATATGACTCCACGCCTGAAATCAGCTTATCCGCAAGTGCGGGAGACTCTCCCCTTAGCTTCCCAAATCCAAATGTCCCCCTCAGCACCAACTCGACCTGAGATATAAAGTCCTCGGGTTTCCCCATTTCACGGTATGTATGAGAAAGGTATTGAACGAAAGAAGACCACTCTGGATAGCGCCTTACTATACCACTCAGATTCTCAACCCAATCTCCAGCTTCCCTTACCATAGAAATTAGTGCTGAATTCAATTCTCCAGCTTGTTTATTAATAAATTCTAAGAGGTTTTCTCGGATTTCACTTGACGATGCTACTAGAGCGACCACACCTAAACTTCCTTGGTCCACTCTTCCTGCACGACCAGCAATATTCCAAAAATCTTCTGGCGGCATATCTTCGGGACCGAAGTTCGTAGGGTACTGGTGGGATGCCATAACAACTCCTGAGACAGGAAAATTTACACCCTGCGCAATCGTAGTCGTCGCAACCAAATAATCGAGCTCACCCAATTCAAAAAGCCACTCCATTAAGACCCGAGCATCGTCGGAAAGACCTCCGTGATGAACACCAATTCGGTATTTAAGCAATTCTATTAGCGGAAAATTTTCGCCGTATTCCTGACTCAAAAAACAAGCTACTGTTTCTATATTCTCAGTAAAATTTTTTCGAACAACTTCCCGTTTAATCTGATCGGCCAAGGACCAGACCCAATCGGGCCTAGAATGCATGACAATTACTGGACCGCGCTCCGCCAAACTCTTTGATGCCACGGCTGCCAGTGCTTTCTGACTACTCACCTTACTAAACGTTGTAGCGCTTAATGGATCTGCATTTAGGTTAATTTTTTCATTAGAAAAAAGGGTTTTCCTTGAAGTATGCACTGACTCAAGGCTGATATCGTATCCAAAACTGTTTCCAGATATTTTTTCCCCTTTTTCAACATTCACAACTCCCACAACTCTATCATTGGGCTGCCAATCTAATGCAAGACTAATATCGTCAGAATTCCCGCCCCCAAGCCACCGAGCGACTTCTGATGCATTTTGAATAAAGGGAGTAAGCAGAAGAAATTGAGCCCTCTGGCACTCTTTGTTAATTGTAGAAAGAAGAAGCTCAAGCTTTAGACCTCTACTATCGCTTTGTATGTTGTGGGCCTCATCAACTATAACTAATGTTAGTGGTCTACCAATTTCAGACTCCCACCCCTGGCGCAGTAGGAGATCTAGCTTCTCTGGCGTACTAACCAAAACTCTAAACTGCGTATCTAGCTGCCCATCAGATAGTATGCCAGCCTCAATTCCATCAACCTCTAGCGCCGGTCCCACCTGCTCTACAACAACACCTAACGGACCAAAGTCTTTCCTTAATTTCCTAGCAACCTGATTAACTAAAGTTCGGGTAGGAGCGAGATAGGCTACCCAGCCCCTTTCAGTATCGAATTGATTCAATGCCTGAAGCATGCGGAACTGAGCAATCAAAGTTTTTCCACTAGAAGTAGGCAAGCTCACAACTACAGCTCTTCGGCTTGAGCCAAGAAGCCCCTCTTCAGCCAGTGCCTTTCGCTGCGGCGGAAGCACTTCAAAGAGAGCCTTATTACCACGCCCTTTGTCCACCAGCTCTTTGACAAACTGCGTCACGCGAGAGTTAACTGCTCTCGTTACCGTCCAAATAGAATTAGCAATCATCTGCTGTGCACTAAGCGCAAGCAACTTAACTAACGGTTCCAAATAATAGAATTGACCACCGGAACAAACTTTTAATGCTCGATCAAATTGAGCATCAAGCAAATGTGAAACCTGGAAATTACCATCTACTGCACCATCGGTAACAAAAATAGCCAATACCTCAGCTGCTCTTGCCAAGTGGTAATAAACTATTAATTCAAACGCAGAGTACCTAGCTTCTTGAGGGCTCAAGCGATCTAAGTAGTCTTTTTCAAACTTCTTTTGTATATCTTTAAGCTCGGACACCTTTGCTAAAACAAGATCTCGGTCTTCCCAACCATTTTTTCTTACTAAAAGAAACCAGACATCTAAAATTGAATACCAAGTTTTTTCTTTCCAGTTCTCAGAAATTTGAGGCAGCTCCGGCCATGGGTCTTCACGTAGCAAACGTGCGGCGTCTGCAGCCTTGTCGCCAATTACGGCCAGCAGACTTTGGCGAAGCCTTCTTTCTGCTTCTTTTCTTGGATCCTCAGCTTGAGGAAGAACCCGAAACAACTTGAAGGCATTCGCTGCAGCAATCTTTGATTGACTCGCCAAATCATCCTGAAAGTTAGACGCTAGTGCTTCAAAAGACTCTAGGACCACCATTTCGAAGATTTCGGCTGCACTTTCAATCAATGAGAAATCGAATTCTCCGTAGTCTCCGGAGAACTCTTCTTGAAGAAGGGCTTTGTCAGCTTCAGAAAATGCGCTTTCAATCAAATCCTGGGAGGAATCAACTAGCCAATGACTCATGACAAGCCTCCTTGCTGAATTCTTCCTGGAAGGTCGGAAATCGGACAAGGCAAGTACAGCGCCAATAACTCACATGTAGTCGGAGACGTAAGTAATGATGATAGCTTTTGGCCTCTGCGCTTTAAATCAGCCTCATCAGGATTGACATCTCTGATCAACACCCCAAACAAAGATATATCTCGAGCGCGCGAGCGCAGAAAAAGCTTCACAGCCTCATTGAAGGCTTCCTCAAATTCAGTGCCCTGACACCGAGGAAGCAACCACCTTATGAGCTGAGAGTGCAGTGTTCGATCAACAGCCAATCGCTCAAGCTGCTGAGTCATACCTTTTGACCCTGTCATTACGTTTGGGGGACACTTTTTGTCAGATGAAGACTTCACCTCTCCTAGGGCAAGCCGAAATTCTTCACCTTGCCTCACAAAACCGACCAAGTCAGCTCCAGGCAGGCTAGCGAGGGGAGTCTTCTTGTCTCGCTCAGAGCTCCAAGGCCACACTACTCCAGACCTCCATTCCAGCCACGCTTCAGCAATAGCCTCTCCTACCGCCCAATCTCTGGCTTCAGGTACGGTGGCATCAAGAATTTCCTGCAAACATTCAGACTCGAAACCAGTGGTTACCAGTCCCGCCAAATGTTGCTGGAAGTTGAACTCTCCTTCCTGATCATTAAGGCGTTCGGCCACACGGCCACATAAAAATGACTCAAAGTCCTCGCACTCGGAAAGTGCAAGACCGGCCCAAACGATGCCCTCATCCCCGCCACTGTATACGACTTCATCCATGCCTTGAGATAGCCCATATTCCCTTAAAATTAAGCAGACGACTTTACCTACTTATATGCGAGTCTACAAACGCCTGAGAGGCGAAGAGCACAAGCCATTCATCAGATACGTCATTTATATGTGTAAGATTTCGAACTGGACTTAAATCCCAACCACAAAAAAACCCGCTAAAAGCGGGTTTCTTGGCCGTTGCGATGCAACGATATGTATGGTCGGAGCGGCCGGATTTGAACCGACGACCACCACACCCCCAGTGTGGTGCGCTACCAGGCTGCGCTACGCTCCGATTTTGAAAAATCGCTCACTTCGCTAAGTGATTGATTTTTAAAGACATCGTGTTCCGATGTGGCGTGAATCATACCGGACTAGCAGTGGATTGCAAGCCCGGATTAGTGATTTTAGAAATTATTTTCCCCTTCCAGCAGGGCCACCACATCTTTGAGTTCTGCAATCACTTCTGGCAGTACCTGCTGTAGTTGTACCACTTCTGCCCGCTCGCTGCCGGTCTCTATCTGCAGGCGGGCCCCTCCAATGGTATAGCCCTCTTCGTACAGAAGCGCACGAATCTGGCGGATCATGATGACATCCTGATGTTGGTAATAACGGCGATTACCACGGCGCTTTACAGGCTTCAGCTGCGGGAATTCCTGTTCCCAGTAACGCAGGACATGGGGTTTAACGGCGCATAATTCACTCACCTCTCCAATGGTGAAATAGCGCTTTCCAGGAATTGCAGGTAGCTGAGCGTTATTGCTCGGTTCCAGCATATTCTTCTACTCGTGCCTTGAGTTTTTGCCCTGGTTTGAAGGTAACTACCCTGCGGGCTGAGATGGGAATTTCTTCGCCGGTTTTCGGGTTACGGCCTGGCCGCTGGCTTTTGTCGCGCAGGTCGAAATTGCCAAAGCCCGAGAGCTTGACCTGCTCGTTATTTTCCAGCGCATTGCGGATTTCCTCGAAGAAGTACTCGACGATCTCTTTCGCTTCGCGCTTGTTAAAGCCCAGCTCTTCGTACAGTTTCTCGGCGAGCCCGGCCTTGGTCAGTGCCTCTGTCATTGGATCCTACCAATTGATTCAGAGGCGTCGACTCCAGATCGGAAGCGGCCCAAACCGCGGCGGCTTCAACCCGGTAGCAGACGCTCTCGGGGTGCAATTCAGCCTGCACCCGAGAGCATCATGCCCTGCTAGCGCAGACTAGCGTTATATTTTTCTTCTAGTTTACCGACCACCGCATCTATAGCGGCATTGATTTCGTCGTCATTAAGGGTGCGCGACGAATGCTGAAAGGTCAACCCCAAAGCGACACTTTTTCTATTTAAATCAATGCCTTTGCCCTGGTAGACATCAAATATTTTGAGGTCGGTCAAGGTTTCGCCGGCTACTTCGACGGCGGTTTCCACCAAGCTGGCGGCAGGAACATCAGCATCGATCAATAAAGCCAGGTCGCGGCGCACTTCCGGGAACTTGGATAGCGGGCGGAATGCAGGCACTTTGCCCTCTCCAATCGCTTCCAGGCTCAACTCAAATACGAAGGCGGGCTTGGACAGATCCAGCTTCTTCTGCAGCTGAGGGTGCAGAGCGCCAATAACCCCTACTTCGCGGTCGCCACGCATAATTTTGGCGGTTTGGCCTGGGTGCAGCGCGGGGTACTGGCTGGCAACAAAGCGGAACTCATTGGCGGCACCAGTGCGTGCCAGCAGGGCTTCCACGTCAGCTTTCACATCGTAGAAGTCCACACTGTCTTTACTGCCCGTCCAGTTCTCTGCGTAACGGTTGCCATAAGCCAGGCCTGCAATCATCTGCTCCTGGTGCAGCTCGGCACCAGGTACAAAACGCAGGCCGGTTTCAAACAGGCGCACACGGTTCTGCTGGCGGTTGAGGTTATATTGCAGTGCTTTACAGAGGCCTGGCAGCAAGGTGGTACGCATAACCGCCAGTTCGGCACTGATCGGGTTTTGCAGGGCCACCGGGTCGGCTTCCGGATCAAACAGGGCGGCGTTGTCGCTATCGATAAAGCTGAAGGTGATCGCTTCGTAGTAGCCGCGGCTCAGCAGGGTTTGCTCCAGGTTGTCCTGGGCAATCTGGCTCTCGGGGCGCGGGGCAATTTCCAGTTCGGCAGTAAAGCTTTCGCTGGGGATACGGTTGTAGCCGTAAACACGGGCCAGCTCTTCCAGCAGATCTGCTTCGATGGCGATATCGAAACGGAAGCTGGGTGCGAGGAAAGTCCAGCCCTCATCATTCTGATCGATCTTTTCCAGTCCCAGGCGGGTGAGGATGTCGACGATTTCGTCATCGGCCAGCTGAATACCCAGGCCCTGCTCTACCCGCGCGCGGCGCAGGGTGATATGACGCTCGGCGGGCATGGTTTCAGTCAGCTCGCGCAGATGTACTGGGCCGGGCTCGCCGCCGACAATATCCAGCAACAGCTGGGTGGCGCGCTCAACCGCTTTCTCTTGCAGGTGGTAGTCCACGCCGCGCTCAAAGCGGTGGGAGGAATCCGTGTGCAGGCCGTAGGAGCGGGCCTTGCCGGCAATCGCCAGCGGATTGAAGAAGGCGCTCTCCAGAAAGATATGCTGGGTACCTTCGGTAACAGAGGAGTCCAGGCCGCCCATAATACCGGCCATGGCCAGTGGCTTTTCCTCGTCGGCAATAACCAGGGTGCCTTCCTGAAGTTTTACTTCCTGGCCATCCAGCAGAGTCAGTTCTTCACCGTGCTCAGCCATACGCACTTTGATACCACCGGAGAGTTTCTCCAGGTCAAAGGCGTGCATGGGTTGGCCGAGTTCCAGCAGAACGTAGTTAGTGACATCCACTACCGGGTCGATGCTGCGCAGGCCGCTGCGGCGCAGGCGCTCCTGCATCCACAGGGGCGTTTGGGCTTTGATATCGATATTGCGAATTATCCGGCCTACGTAGCGTGGGCAGGCAGATTCCGCCAGCAGGGATACTGGCAGGCTTTCTTCAATCTGCTGGGGTACCGGGGCAATTTCAGGGCCCTGAACGGCGCAGCGGTTCAGCACGCCCACTTCGCGGGCAATACCGGCAACACCGAGACAGTCGGAACGGTTCGGGGTGAGATCCACTTCAATGGTCTCGTCGTCCAGCTGCAGGTATTCACGCAGGTCGGTGCCGGTGGGAGCATCTTCTGGCAGTTCCCAGATACCGTCGTTGTCTTCGCCCAGTTCCAGTTCAGTCTGTGCGCAGAGCATGCCAAAGCTCTCTACACCGCGCAGCTTGGCTTTCTTGATTTTAAAATCGCCCGGCAGCTTGGCGCCTACCAGGGCAAAAGGAATTTTGATACCCACACGCGCGTTGGGAGCACCGCACACCACTTGCATTTCACCTTCAGGGTGACCGGCTACTTTACACACGCGCAGTTTGTCTGCATCGGGGTGTTGTTCACAGGCGATAATCTCACCCACAACCACTCCGGAAAAATCACCCGCTACTTTTTCTATGCCATCCACTTCCAGGCCGGCCATGGTGATTTGATCGGCCAGTTCCTGAGTGGTGAGTTCCGGGTTTACCCATTCCCGCAACCAGGAGTTGCTGATTTTCATAGTTGATCTCTTTCTGTATTCCGTCAGCGCAGCTCTGTGCGCATTTTGCCTGGGGCCTTTTCGCCGCTCAGGCCTCCACAATTCGATTGCTGATGCGAACAGCCTGAGCCATTCGCGCTCTCACTTGGCTTAGAACTGTTTCAAGAAGCGCAGATCGTTATCGAAGAACAAGCGCAGGTCGTTAACGCCGTAGCGCAGCATGGCGAGGCGCTCGATACCAATACCGAAGGCAAAGCCGGAGTATTTTTCACTGTCGATATCACAGGCGGCAAAGACGTTTGGGTGCACCATGCCGCAGCCGAGAATTTCCAGCCAGCCAGTGCCGGAACACACGCGGCAACCTTCACCACCACAGGCGGTACATTGGATATCCGCTTCTGCAGAAGGCTCGGTGAACGGGAAGTAAGACGGGCGGAAACGCACCGGTACTTCCGCTTCGAAGAAGGCGCGCAGGAACTGGTCGATGGTGCCTTTCAGGTGGGCGAAGCTGATATTCTCACCGATTACCAGGCCTTCCACCTGGTGGAACATGGGCGAGTGGGTGACATCGGAATCACAGCGGTATACGCGGCCCGGGCAGATAATACGCAGCGGCGGAGACTTTTTCTCCATGGTGCGGATCTGTACTGAGGAGGTGTGGGTTCTCAGTACGGTGGTGGGGTCCACATAAAAGGTGTCGTGCATCGCGCGCGCAGGGTGGTGCGCGGGAATATTCAGGGCTTCAAAGTTGTAGTAGTCCTGTTCGACTTCCGGGCCGTTCTCAACAGAAAATCCGATACCGGCAAAGAAGTCTTCTACGCGCTTTAAGGTGCGGGTAATTGGGTGAGCATTGCCCTGCTCTTCACCGCGCCCCGGCAGGGTGACATCTATGGTCTCTTCCGCCAGCTTGGCATTAATGGCCTCTTGTTCCAGCCTATTGCGCCGCGCGTTAATTTTTTCCTGAACCTGCTGCTTGGCTTCGTTGATCTTGGCACCCGCCGCCGGGCGCTCCTCAGCAGACAGTTTACCCAGGCCTTTCAGCAGTGCCGTCAGCTGGCCCTTTTTGCCCAGGTAATCAACACGCACCTGATCCAGTGCGGCGAGGCCGTCGGCCTTTTCCACCAGCTCCATTGCCTGCTCGGTGAGGGACTGCAAATCTTGCATCGAACTGTTCCCGTTTGAATCCAACTTCGATTAATTTTTTCTGCTTTGTTCGGCCGGCGCTCTCTGCACCGGAGGGGTCTACCCCAGGTACCGCCACCGGTAAAAAATAGCGGAAACCCCATAAAAAAATAGGGAAGGGCCGCTACAGCCCTTCCCTATTTTAAGTATTCAGTTTTACAACTGAAGTGACAGCTTACGCTGCCAGGGCTGCCTTAGCTTTTTCAACTACGGCAGCAAAAGCGGCTTTATCGTAAACAGCCAGATCAGCCAGTACACGGCGATCCAGTGCGATGTCCGCTTTCTTCAGACCTGCGATCAGGCGGCTGTAGCTCAGGCCTTCTGCACGGGACTGGGCGTTAATACGGGTAATCCACAGAGCGCGGAAGTTACGCTTCTTAACGCGACGGTCACGGTATGCATACTGACCAGCTTTAATAACTGCCTGCTTGGCAACGCGGAATACGCGAGAACGCGCACCGTAGTAACCTTTAGCCTGCTTCAGAATCTTCTTGTGACGACGACGCGCCTCTACACCACGTTTAACACGGGCCATACTTCTATCCTCTTAAACCTTTGCGATTTGGACCAATTACTTGGCGCGCAACATACGATCGACCAGACCGGCATCAGACTTGTTCATAGTCTGGGTGCCACGCAGCTGACGCTTACGCTTGGTGGTCATCTTGGTGAGGATGTGGCTCTTGTTAGCGTGCTTGTGCTTGTAGCCCGCAGCCGTCTTCTTGAAGCGCTTGGCAGCGCCACTATGAGTCTTTGCTTTCGGCATTTTGTACTCCAAAGTGAATAATCGCCTGTAAAACAGGCACCTTTAGTAACTGCCGATAACCGGGGTTATCGGCACTGCGAGAGTGGGGAGGCAGCCGTCGCCCAACCACTTCTCAAAGGAGATCCCGGGAATGACTTCCCCAAACCTCACTTTTTCTTTTTGCTAGGAGCAAGAACCATCAACATCTGGCGACCTTCCATTTTGGGTCGCTGTTCTACAATGGCCAGCTCTTCCAGGTCCTTCTCGATGCGCTGCATCATTTCCATACCCAGCTCCTGGTGGGCCATTTCACGGCCACGGAAGCGCAGGGATACTTTGGCTTTGTCACCCGCTTCCAGGAAGCGGACGAGGTTGCGCAGCTTGATCTGGTAGTCACCGATATCGGTGCCCGGGCGGAATTTCATTTCCTTGATCTGTTGCTGCTTCTGTTTCTTCTTGGCGGCATTCTTGGCTTTCTTGGCCTCAAATACGTGCTTGCCATAGTCCATGATCTTACAGACTATCGGCGTGGAGTCCGGGGCAATTTCAACGAGATCCAGGCTGGCCTGTTGCGCAGCCTCGAGCGCCTCCTCCAGGGAGACAATGCCCACCTGCTCGCCATCAGCGCCTATCAGGCGGAGTTCTGACGCTTCAATCTGATCATTTATGCGGGCCTTTTTGGACCGTCCCTTAGTATCTCGTTTAATAGCTATGGTCTCCCAGTTGCCAAGTTGTTATGCATTATCTTCTGTCAAACGGCCGCGACGGCTAACGTCTTGCTCAAGGATCTCAAGGAATGACTCATACGTCATGGTTCCCAGATCTTCACCACTACGGGTGCGAACAGCCACAGTCTGACTTTCCACTTCCTTATCGCCAATTACCAACAGATAAGGAACACGCTGGAGCGTGTGCTCGCGGATTTTAAAGCCGATCTTCTCGTTTCTCAAGTCAGCTGTGGCGCGGTATTGCTGCTCACTCAGGCGGGCTTGCAAATCGCGACAATAATCGGCCTGGCGATCGGTGATATTCATGATCGCCACTTGCTGCGGCGCGAGCCAGGTGGGGAATGCACCTTCGTAGTGTTCAATCAGAATTCCGATAAAGCGCTCGAAGGAACCCAGGGCTGCGCGGTGCAACATTACCGGCGACTGGCGCGAACCATCTTCAGCAACATATTGTGCATCCAGACGACCCGGCATAGAGAAGTCCACCTGAATGGTGCCGCACTGCCATACACGGCCGAGACAATCTTTCAGGGAGAATTCAATCTTGGGTCCGTAGAAGGCGCCTTCACCCGGCAACTCTTCCCAGGGCAGGCCCGCGGCGTCTAGCGCATCCGCCAGTGCTTTCTCGGCCTTATCCCAGCTCTCATCGGAACCTACGCGCTTCTCCGGGCGAGTGGAGAGGCGGTAAATCACATCATTAAAGCCAAAGTCTTTGTACACGGAGTGCAGCAGATCCATAAAGTCAGAAACCTCTGACTGGATCTGATCTTCGCTACAGAAGATATGGCCATCATCCTGTACAAAACCGCGCACGCGCATCAGGCCATGCAGGGAGCCAGAAGGCTCGCTGCGGTGACAGGAACCAAACTCCGCCAGGCGCAGCGGCAGGTCGCGATAGCTGCGCAGGCCTTGATTGAACACCTGTACGTGACAGGGGCAGTTCATCGGTTTGATGGCGAACTGACGCTCCTCACTGGTGAGGGTGAACATGTCATCGGCAAATTTGTCCGCGTGACCGGACTTGCGCCACAGGCTGAAATCCACCAGCTGCGGGGTTTTGATTTCTTTGTAGCCGAATTCGCGCTGGCGACGACGCATGTATTGCTCGACAGTGCTGTAAATAGTCCAGCCGTTCGGATGCCAGAACACCATGCCAGGTGCCTCTTCCTGGATATGGAAGAGGTCATATTTCTTGGCCAGCTTGCGGTGATCGCGCTTCTCTGCCTCTTCAATACGACGCAGGTAAGCCTTCAATTCTTTTTTGTTGGCCCAGGCGGTACCGTAAACACGGGTCAACATTTCATTGTTGGAGTCACCGCGCCAGTAGGCACCGGCCACTTTGGTTAATTTGAAGGCTTTCAGCCTTCCAGTGGAGGGCACGTGTGGTCCGCGACACAGATCTTCGAAATCACCCTGGCGATATAAAGAGATATCTTCATCGCTGGGAATGCTGTCGATAATCTCAGCCTTGTACTCTTCGCCCATATCGCGGAAATATTTCACCGCTTCTTTACGGGGCATCAAGCGGCGGGTAACCGGAATATTTTCCTTGACCAGCACTTCCATTCGCTCTTCGATCTTCTCGAGATCCCCTGGCGTAAACTGACGCTCGTAGGCGAAATCGTAGTAGAACCCATCTTCAATAACCGGGCCAATAGTGACCTGGGCGGTGGGGTACAACTGCTTTACTGCCTGCGCCAGCAGGTGTGCGGCGGAGTGACGGATCACTTCCAGGCCTTCCGGCTGACGATCTGTGATGATAGCCAGATTTACATCGCGATCGATGATGTAGCTGGTATCAACTTCTTTACCGTCAACTACACCGGCAAGTGCAGCTTTGGCCAAACCTGGACCGATATCTGCAGCAACATCGTGTACGGAAACCGGGGCGGAAAATTCTCGACGGGAACCGTCGGGAAGAGTAACAACGAGCATTGTATGTCCTTTCTCTCAGTGGCGATCCCTACCAAAGACCGCATGAAACTATCCATGAAATCGTTCATGGAACTATTGATCCGGATGGGCCAGCCATCCTTTATAGATGGTAGACCCGAGCGGATTTGAACCGCTGACCTCTGCCATGTCAAGGCAGCGCTCTAACCAACTGAGCTACGGGTCTAAAACTCTGCAGCGGGGGAACCCAGTGCTGCGAAGAGCGCGAACTTTAGCACCGCTTTTCAGTGTTTTCAACAACTTACTGAACTTTTGTGTGATTAAATTTAAGGCTGGGAACCCTGCAAATCGGGCTGAGCCGATTGCAGAATACAGCCCGGTATTCACCTATTCCGCCTCCTTCAGACGGGAAATCTCATCGCGCAATTTGGCTGCGGATTCAAACTCCAGGTTCTTGGCGTGCTCGTACATCTGCTCTTCAAGCTCACTGATTCGCGCCCAGCGCTGCTTGTCAGACAACGGCTTGGCATCAACTTTATAAGCGCCCTTCCCTTCGGCCACCTTACGCTTGTTTTTCGGCACGCCGGGCGCCACAGCTCCTTCAAGAATGTCCGCCACACTTTTGCGAATCCCTTTGGGGGTAATGCCATGCTCTTGGTTAAAGGCGAGCTGCTTCTCACGGCGACGGCGGGTTTCCTCAAGGGCCCGCTCCATAGAGCCTGTCACCTTATCCGCATATAGAATAGCCCGCCCCTCAAGGTTACGCGCAGCGCGGCCAATAGTCTGAATCAACGAGCGATCTGAACGCAGAAAGCCTTCCTTATCTGCATCAAAGATGGCTACCAGCGCTACTTCAGGCATATCCAGACCTTCTCGCAGAAGGTTAATACCCACCAATACATCAAATTCACCGATACGAAGATCCCGAATAATCTCTACCCGCTCTACGGTATCAATATCAGAATGCAGGTAGCGTACACGCACCCCATTCTCAGCCAAGTACTCAGTCAAATCCTCGGCCATCCGTTTTGTCAGCACGGTAATAAGGACTCGCTGGTCGGCATCTGCGCAACGGTGAATCTCTGACAGGGCATCATCCACCTGGGTTTGGGCTGGACGAATCTCCACCTCCGGGTCAACAAGCCCGGTTGGTCGTACCACCTGCTCAGCCACCTGCCCTGCGTGGTCGCCCTCGTAGGGCCCCGGTGTTGCAGAGACAAATACCGTTTGCGGAGCCAGGTGCTCCCACTCTTCAAACTTAAGAGGGCGATTATCCAGGGCGGATGGGAGGCGGAAACCGTATTCCACCAGGGTCTCTTTGCGCGAGCGGTCTCCCCGGTACATGCCACCAATCTGCGGAACGGTTACATGGCTTTCATCAATAAACAGCAGGGAATCATGGGGCAGATAATCAAACAATGTGGGTGGCGGCTGGCCGGCATCACGCCCGGACAGGTAGCGGGAATAGTTCTCCACACCATTGCAGTAACCCAGCTCCTGCATCATCTCCAGGTCATATCGGGTACGCTGCTCCAGTCTCTGAGCTTCCAATAATTTATTGTTACTGCGCAACTGATCAAGGCGCACACGCAACTCTTCCTTAATTTGATCTATAGCACTGACGACCGTTTCCCTGGGGGTTACATAGTGGGACTTTGGAAAGATAGTGACCCGGGGAACCTTTTTAAGCTGTTCACCAGTGAGAGGATCGAACAGGGTGATATCTTCGATCTCCTCATCAAATAAGGAGAGGCGCACCGCTTCCATATCGGAATCTGCCGGGTAGATATCGATGATATCGCCGCGTACACGGTAGGTCGCACGGCGGAAGTCGGCATCGTTACGAGTGTATTGCAGCTCCGCCAGTCGGCGCAGAATTGTACGTTGATCGACCAGGTCACCACGATCCAGGTGCAGTACCATTTTGAGGTACTTATCCGGATCTCCCAAACCATAAATAGCCGACACTGTAGCAACCACTACCACGTCTCGCCGCTCAATCAGGGCTTTGGTGGCGGAAAGGCGCATCTGCTCAATATGCTCGTTTACCGACGCATCCTTCTCAATAAAGGTATCCGAGGATGGCACGTAAGCTTCGGGCTGATAGTAGTCGTAGTAAGAGACGAAGTACTCTACAGCATTCTTGGGGAAGAACTCTTTGAACTCACCGTAAAGCTGCGCAGCCAGCGTCTTGTTGTGAGCCATCACTATCGCCGGACGCTGCAGGCGCTCAATAATGTTGGCCATGGTGAAAGTCTTGCCCGACCCGGTGACCCCCAGCAGCGTCTGATGACTGAGGCCGTCATTGATCCCCTCTGCCAGCTGTTCAATTGCCACCGGCTGATCGCCGGCCGGGCTGTAGTTACTCTCTACCTTGAACGGACGCGACTCCATACACTCACCCAACAATCAATCAGAAAAATAGAATGCGATTGTAGGCCTTCCTCAAAGGCCCCACAAACCCGAAAGGTCTGCCACGCCTCCCCATTCCCCCTAGTTACTCGATATTTTTTGCGCACAAATCGAACAAATAATTTCCTGACAAATCAATTAGTTAAACCGAAAAAAAGGGTTGACCTGCCCAAAGGGGCTCTATAATATACGCGCCATCTGAACGGCACAGCCGCTAAGAAATTCCGCCTTAGCTCAGTTGGTAGAGCAAATGACTGTTAATCATTGGGTCGCTGGTTCGAGCCCAGCAGGCGGAGCCAAATTCAAAGGCGCAGAGTCGATGATTCTGCGCCTTTAAAACCAAATTCCGCCTTAGCTCAGTTGGTAGAGCAGTTGACTGTTAATCAACCTGTCGCTGGTTCGAGCCCAGCAGGCGGAGCCAAAAAAAGCCTTGTAAATCATTGAGTTACTAGGCACCGCGAAGCGGTACAAAGAGGGCGACATCAAGCAATTTGGTGTTGCCTTTTTTGTTTTTGGTCCCAGCCAGGCGTCAATACCCATACGACAAGTACATTGGTACCAAGTACTTTTGGGGCCGCCCTTTTCCTCCAAAGTGTCAACCAAGTGTCAACGCAAATTTAAAAGCCTGACTTTGAAGCTGGACTTTCTACCTGCACAGACAAGCAAGGCCGGCATCAATGGTTGGCGAGCAGGCTGCGCAATTTACGCAAGATGCTGCAAAGGCCGAGCTGCACATCCGGGCTAAGCTCCAAGTGGCTTCCAGGGTTTAGCGCCAAAGATAGGAAATCCAACTGATGGATAGCTTCATCAAGACTCTCCATCACTTGCAGATACGCTGGATGATGACCAAGCTGGGCCCCCTCCTCATGTAAAAAGCACAAGACTTCGAAATCAGGGCCAAGCACGGTTAGGCCGTCGCCCTGGGTGTAATGGGCGTATTGGATATCTGAGATTTGAAGATGATGTTCCGGCAGAACGGGTTGCGAATTGCGATTAGCCATGACTGGCTCCTTTTGTTCATTTCTACATGATGATTAGGGCGCCGAGAGGGTAGAAACCTGCAAAAGGATCAGGCCCGGTTGATTCCCCCGAAGGGTATTCTATTCCCCGGCCTCTCGGCATAACTGACAAATTTCGGGCATAAAAAAGCCGCTGTAAGGGCAGCGGTTTATACCTGCCTTTTGTAAGAGGTTTCTACGCCTCAGGGCTGAATTTAGTGATACGATCAGATGCTGTCAAGCAGGTATGGGTAATAAAGAGCATTAAAGGGGAGCAGCGGGAGTTCGTGAATTAATGGAACGGCAGAATTTGATTAACGTAATCCAAAGGGTGGGAGGCCAACAGAGCGGGCTAGCTGAATCTGACGCCCTATGGAGAAAAATAGACTTTTTGCAACAAACCAATCGGTATTCTCAACTAATAAAACAGCTCACCAAAGCTAACGACAGAAGTAATTTCTTAGCCTTATTATTAGAAATCAACTTTGCCTTTCAGTTCGAGTCAAGAGGACTAGAACTACGTTACGAGGTCAAGCAAAATTCCCAACGCCAGAGTTCGATCGATTTCCTACGCCAAACATCGAATGGAGACCAAATTTATCTCGAGCTTCGCCTCTTGCAACAAACAAAGACGTTTACAGACTGGATCAAGAAGCAACTGGAAAGATTCCAAGCTTACGTCGCAGATCTGAAGTCTATTGATGAGCAAAACGAAATTGTACGTATTCAAAGTACAGTGCTTAGCAAGGTTCAAGACAGAAAAGGTAACCCTATAAAGTTCTTCACTACCGCCACGAACGCAGTGAATATTGTGGCGATTGATGCTACCGACAGCCTTTTGAAAACGATAGATATTCATGATTGCATGCTTGCAACTCATGGCGATCCCAGTGTAGAGGAGCAATTTCGCAGGGGCGTATTCGGTTTGTTTCAGAAAGTCAAAACCGATGACTCAAAAGAGTCTCAGGATCTAGCTGCCAAGTACAAACATATTAGAAACACGTTGCATGGTGTTCTGTTCCTTTTTAAGGTGCCTAATACCGGGGACCTAGCCTATGAGCTGGAATGCTTCCTAATTAGTAATCCGGTACTAATTTCTACAGATAGAGCGGCCGTGGCTTTCGAGGAGATAGTAAGAACAATTCCACGTCGCAACTAGGCGAATTTTATCTGCACTAAAAGTCAGATAGAACCCCTGATACCGCCCAGAAAACCCGTGGTTACTGGCTTTCAGCTATTTTGGCCTGTGAAAAATCTGTTCACTTTATTTCAAAAGTGCCTATTTTGTGAAATCCCCAAAATCGCTACGGCCTACGACTGGCGGGGGCTTGCGGTGTCTGCCAATTTCGCTGGGCAAAGAAAAGCCCAAAACCGGCAGGCGTGGGGAGGAGTGACCGGCGGCTATTTTCGCTGTACATTTTTTGATCGAGGCGGCCGGGAGGCCCTAGAGATCGCGGGATTTGGCGGGAAATTGTTGGCTTAGGTTGCCCCAGGAAGGTTTGAAGAATTTTGAAATGTGGTGGGCATGTAATTTCTATGCGCTACAGATTTTAAAGCTTCTTCTTTGGGTGATAGGATTTGGCCGATACCTAACCGGATAAAAAATAGGAGTGGCTTAAATTAAGTGGATTTAATTCTGTAACAAACCCCATCATCAGAGAAGTGCTACTTGGCACTAGCAACAGAGGCGACCACAATGAACGAATGGACAGATTGGAAACCTTTCCCAGACCCACGTAAGAATGACCTTCTCATCGCTCCTTTCGGGCCGGGTGTTTATGATTTGCGAAATAAAAAAACAAATGAGCCTATCCTGTTCGGCTCGAGTAAAAACTGCGCTTCCCGAATGTCCAGCCTTCTCCCTGTACCACTTGGTTACGGCAACAGGGACAACGCCGAAAAACGTGAGTATGTACTGGAACAACTAGTGGACATTGAGTATAGAGTTTTACCCTGTAGCAACAAAGAGACCGCGAAAAAAGAGGAAAAAAAGTTAAAAGACGAAAAATTAAAAGAAAAAAAATCCTATTTATTTCCAACGTAGATCCCCTCATAAAGAATGACTATTTATGAAAGGTTAATTCTTAAACCACCCAAAACACCCTTGTACCTATTAAGCTTAACCTCTATTCAATACTAAATCTCTAAGAGGAGAACAATAATGCAAAAAGCTCTACAGTTTTATGGGAATATTTTGAGTGCCAATAGTGACGACGAATATTCACAGAGAGGACAAAAACCAAAAGGCGGCACAAAGCCACCTCAATCGGAAAAACCTAAACCCAACCCAAATTAATTAGCTTTATATCTAAGCTCCACATATTTTATCTCCCTGCTGGGGATATAAGTTAGATTATCTCCCCAGCTTGGGTGGCGTACATTATCCACCGTTTTAAAGTCATCCCAAGATGGTAATTTTTGTTCGGTCACATATAAAGCCACATTGCCCTTATCATCAGTTTCATAAAGTGAAACCGAAGCATCATCAAAATCCTGCACAGAATCACAACATAGTTTTGTCCCATCATTTAGGGTAACTACAACCTGGGTAGGAAACATACTGGTATCCTGTTGTAGCCGATTCCATAGCGAACCCAGCCCATTTTCATTGGTAATGCCTGTGGCATTTAGTGCTTTAAAGTACCAATTGCGCCCTGTAATTCTCCAAAAAACACCAAAGATCCAGCTAGCCGCAATAGCCACCAGCGCCGAAACTACCAGTGAACCACTCCAGAATGACAGCATGCTATAAAAAACCATCAAGCCAATCATGCCGTAAATTAAAACACTGTATAATAATTCGTCCTTGCGTTCGCCATCCCTGAACCCCTGGTTAGCTACCGAATGGCCTATATACCCCGTGGCCAGCACTACCTGGATATACACAGGCAGCTCTAATAGATCATTAACCATAATTTAATCCCTATCTATTCCTTTAAATTGTCAAGTTTACTGCTTTATTCCAGCGGCATCCGTACTAAAAATTAGGGCACTCCCTCTCCACCAAAACCCCTCCCCTCTTAATCGAGTACTCAGTAAACTTCCCTGTCGCCATATCAAGAATCTGCAACCAGGAGTAATGTAGCGCTTTCTTGGATTTAGCAATTTTTTCCGCTAGTTCTTTTGCCGCCTCTTGAGTGGGCGCAGAAGCTCTAAAACTCTTTGCACCGCCATTCAATAAATGTACACGCTCGGCAAAAATTGCAAATCTGTTTACCTTATTTTTCATAACTTCTCTCCTTTTAAGTGTATAACCAGCTTAAGCCCGAACCGCGCTAAGCTGTGATTTCAAACTATCCGCACTACTCTTGTGCCCATTAATCGCCGCCTCTTGTGTTGGTTTCTGCCCGTTGGCGGGGTGCGAGTGCGTCGCGAGGGTAGCGGCCAGTGCCGACACTACGCCGATCAAGTCCTCGAGCACTTTCAGCACGTTTAATGACTCACTGCCTAACCAAACCTTGCCGCCATCTTTTACTTTGATGGTTTGGCGAACCTTGGCCACCGATTCGCGAATATTGCCGATCTGTTCTTTTAAGTCGCGGCCCGCTGAATTATTAATGTCGCTAGCCGTTGTAATATTTAGATTATCCAGCGCGGATAAGTTCAGGCCGCCAGCAGATAAGAAACGTAAAGCTCCAAGGGCTTCAATTATTTTTACGCCCGCTACCTCTTCCACAGAATGCTCTTGTACTTGTCGGTATTCACTGTCGCAGCTTGCTTTAATTTCGGCGGCCTCAGTAATTCTGCGTAATGATTTTTCGCGTATATCGCCGTGGGTTTCTCGGCCCCATTCTCCGCTGGCATTGACTTTTTGTCGCACTGAGTCGCTTTGCTGCCAAATTAAATCCTCGCGGTCGAGCGCTGGTACGCCGACCTCACGGGATAGCACGGTACGAATAAAGGGCTGGTCTGGTTCGCCATAGGCAAACGCCAATTCAACCACCGTGCCCGGTTGCGGAAAACCAAAGGCCCCGCGCTCATTGCCGGCATATTGCAGTGGCAGCGGTACACTACGAAAAATCGGCAAGCGATTATCGGTTTTGCCTTCAGGTGTTAATACCTGCACATCCACCCCATAACGCGGGCGAAACTCTTCTGCAAGCTCCGGCTTTTCCATGGGGTCACTGATCGCTACTACTCTGGCCAATATCGGTAAGTGTAAACCGCTGTTTATTTCCGGGTAGAGCCGGCTGATTAAGCGCTTTATTTGCTGTTCCATGGGTCCGCGCTCCAAGTTAAATTCATAAAATTGCCGGCGAGCGCTACTTTGGTTGCGTAGTGTCCATTTAAAAAAACA
>NZ_JBGMEK010000067.1:0-23470 GCF_041447265.1 Microbulbifer epialgicus | reverse complement strand
TGCCTGTTTCATCGCCCCAGTAAATCTCTGCGCCTTCCTGTTTCGCTCGCTGTTTAATGCCTGTGCAATCTTCCTCCATTCATTTTTTAACAGCTTTAGGGTTTTGTTCATAGGCCCGCCTGGCGGGTTTCTAAAAATGTCCCTGATCTAATCTATGCGATCGAAGAACCGAAAATATCATAGCTTCCTAGTCACCAAAGGAAGTTAATTAAAGTATTTATCGAGCAATCTGAAGCCGATAACTCTCAGGCTCTATGGACGACTAATAGCCCATCAATTGATGAACTGTTGCCAATTGACCATTTAGGTCTCATAAAGAGTGAGCAATCTAAAGAGGTTGTTTCTTTAGAGAGAAGCGAACTTCCATATCCTTTGAGATGTTACAAAAGAAGCTCGAGCGTGTAGTATCCCACTTCCGAAATGAATCAATTCAGTATAAAGCACAGTGGAACTATCTGCCCGCCCTGATGGACGCCTTGTAGAGTCTTAGTATTCAATGCTCACAGTATTTGGTGCTTTTGTCCCAACTTTATCTTTGGTCGAAGGTAAGATATTTAAAATTTTTATTTCCTGTTATATAGTTGCTTATATAAGCATTTATGGATATCTTATATTATGAAGTACAGCCAGCTTGGTACCCAACTTCGTCATCTGCTCGAATTGCTGGATGGCGATGTTGCTGAAAGCTACAAAAAATGCGGCTTGGGCAATTACAAGCCCCGTTACACTCCTGTAATGCGCGCACTTATGCACAAGGGAGATGTCACCATTTCTGAGGTGGTGGCAAGCACAAATATATCTCAGCCGGCAGTAAGTCAAACTGTGAAGGATATGATTAAGCAAGGATTGGTACGAGTGTCATCAGGTGAAGATGCGAGAGAGCGCAAAATTCGGTTGACTCGCAAAGGTAGCGCTTTAATACCTGGGTTGAGGCAGCAATGGGTGGCCACATTGGAAGCAGAGAAATCCCTTAACGCCGAGCTTTCAGTGTCCCTACCTGAGTTGCTTGGCGATGCAATTAGAGCATTGGAAAAGCGCTCTTATCTGGCACGGATGCAGCAAAACACCTTGATGGAAGATGGGGATGATTGATCAATATAAAAATAAAATTCACTGGTCAATCATCTATAAGCAATCATATGGAATGTTTTTTATGACACTTAAGATGATATTAAAGAATAAATTATAGTTTTAGCACTAAAGTTTCAAAATTTCTGAAGGTTAATCTGCTTGGAGGTGAGATTGATCTCATTGCTCTTTATAAGGTTTTCCTTCAATTGCACTTAATTGGAATATTTTTTATCAACGGAATGATAGTTAAAAATTAGTACTGTATTTAAGAAATGTAATTTTCTGTAAGAATGTATTTGGCGACTTGGCCGTAAAAGTTGCTTATATTCTTGCGTGCCTCTAATTCTTGTGGTTTCTCTTTGTGAGTGTTCAAGGTTTTACGGTTCTGAAATTAAATATGTTTTCAGCGGGAGGTGTTTGGAGAGTATTAATTATTTTACAAGCGATTTTGAAACGTTTTGGGTTTAATGCTGATGCTTATCAGTATTTTGGCTAGATAAATTATAATAACTTGGTTTGATAAATGTTTACTTATATTCGTAACTTACTTGTGCTGCAGCTACTTTTTGCTAGTGCAGTCGCATATGGAGATTACCTGGATGGTCCTAGTGTGGATACTGATGGGAACTATTCTTTGGAGTATATGCCGATAGTTGCTACAGGTTTTTTTGATCGAACATATTTGAAAGAGTATAAAAATGGTAACTATGTACGAACTTTATCCCTGAATTCATGGGGAACGTCTAATGAATTTATTTCGATATCTGGGCTTTCTGCTGGTACCTATCGTTATGATTACTGGCATGAGTTTGAGGAGTGTATCCCAGACGACGATTTTAACCGGGCTGCTTTGAAAGCTCCCGAGCTATGTAGCGGGGATACTATAGAATATAAAACTGTCATCGCTACACATACTGTTAATGTGGTAACTCAGCTGCCGGTGCCTTCCAGTATTAGTTATACCTCTTTCGATAGTGATGGAGCCTACTCGATTAGCTGG
Source organism: Microbulbifer epialgicus (assembly GCF_041447265.1). Lineage (NCBI taxonomy): Bacteria > Pseudomonadati > Pseudomonadota > Gammaproteobacteria > Cellvibrionales > Microbulbiferaceae > Microbulbifer > Microbulbifer epialgicus. The sequence goes on along the minus strand of NZ_JBGMEK010000067.1, from coordinate 21,399 downwards.
TCCTCAGTTACTCATGCAAGCATATATGAGCTTTACCGCAGCCTGAATGGTGGTTCTTGGAGTAGAGTTTACAATTCATCAGGGACTAGCTTCTCTGAAAGCGGCCGCTCCACTGGCAACTACCAGTATCGTGTACGCGCTTGTGTTTCTAACATATGTAGTGGTTACAAGACCGGCGGAACTATTAAGGTAGAGCATGCCCCACCGGTTCCATCCTCCATCAGTGTACCCAGCTATACACCCTCTAGCAGTGCAAATCTAAGCTGGTCTGCCAGTAGCGGGGCCACTCGTTATGAATTACAGCAGCGCAAGGATAATGGTAGCTGGTCTGGTAATATTTATTCAGGTTCCGCTACCAGCAGTACTGTTTCTTCTTTGAGTCATGGAAGTAACTACCGATACAGAGTGCGTGCTTGTAATACTACCTGCTCTGGTTATCGTGAAGGAGGGGATCTGATTGTCTCTTATCGCCCTGGAGTACCTACTCCCAGCCTATCCACAAAGAACAGCCCAGATGGTAAATACACACTGAGCTGGAATGCCATGCAATTTGCCGCTATCTATCAGGTTTTGGACGCTAACGGTTCATCTATTTATAGTGGCTCGGGCCTGAGTAAGAGCTTTACCGATATTAATAATGGTACATACAGCTATAAGGTGCGCGCCTGTAACGAAAATAAATATGCCTGTTCCGATTACTCCTCACTGGTAACAGTTAAGGTCGATCGCAACGTAGGTGTGCCGGTATTGTCAATAGATTCAGCGGAGAGCTGGAAAGGAAAGCTTACCCTGAATTGGGGAAAAGTGGATAAAGGCGGCCTCGAAGTTAAATATGAGGTGCTGGATAATACTGGTAAGCAAATTTATCTTGGTACTGATCTCAAATTCACTATCACAAACTTGAGTAATGGACAGTACTGCTACAAGGTTCGAGCACTGACCTCTAGCGATCAGTCCAGTTATTCTCCGCAAGACTGCTCTACCGTTGCCATACTACAACCGCCAGTAGTACCAGACTATATCACTTTGCCTTCTTCTACTGGTGAGGGTTATACAGTGAACTGGCCATCGGTCGATAACGCCGATAGCTACCTGTTGCAGCAACGTATTAATAGTAACAGTGAGTCGGCTTGGCAAACTGTATACTCGGGCTCTGGTAATGTTTATGACTACAACGCCTCTCCACTCGTATACGGTACTCACGATTATCGTGTCCAAGCTGCTAACAAGGCAGGTTCATCCGACTTCAGTGGCACTTTTACAGTTACTGTTGAAGTTGATCCAACGGTACAGATCCGTAAGCAGCTCTATTACAATGAGGCAGATCAGGTACCGGCAGATCAACATAATCCGACTCAGGGTATTTTCTCCCGGGATAAAGCGGCCTTCCGCTACCTGGACTTGATGTATATCGTTGATACTGACACCAATACGGTCATCAACCCTTATGCCAGTGGTGAAGCCACGGTTGAATTTTCCAGCCTGTATGACGCTGCCGAGCGTAACCTCGCCACCGATGTGGAAGCGTTTATTTTTGAGCAGCTGACCGACCACCCCAACAATGAAAACCTGCAGCGTTTCACGCTGGATGTTTACTACGATCGCGCGGTAGCGGAAATGATCCTGGCCAATGAAGCCCTGGATAATGCCCGTATCAGCCGCCTGCGTAACGAAGCGGTGGAGGTTGAAGTTGGTCATATAGAAACCGCACACCAGTTGTTGAAAGACGCCCTGGAGCAATACAACTCCCTGCTGACTTATGCACCGGAGTTTATAGCGCAGTGGGGCCCTTCCCGTGGTCAAATTAGTCCTCGTTACTATGACCCCAACGACCTGGCCCAAAAAGATGTAACCCCGGCAGAATTACTTTTCACCGGTTACAAAGATGTCACCATGCTCTATCAGCTGATGAGCAAGTTGGCCTCTACAAAAGTGCAGCAAGCGCGTTTGGCCGTCGTAGCCGGACAGACCAATACCACCTTGTTGGCGCAGATGGTTGACGAGATGGACACGCTGCGCAGTGAGCTGATTGCCAAAGAGGCATCGTTGCGAGCCATCTTCCCGAATGTCGACTTCACCCAGGTACAAGGTTTTTCTGGCCTGCCTGAAGCTGTATCCGAATGGAGCACCCACATCAGCGATTTGGAAAACTCAGTGAGCTGGCTCACTGGTGAAACCAATATTCTGGGCCTGCCCCAGGATGCCGTGTTGTTGGTACAGGGCTACGGTATTGATGGCAATACAGTGTTTGACTCCTTCGATGCCCTGAATGACTTCCTCGGCAACGAAAGCAGTGGTCCTATAGCGACAGCGCAAAACAGTTTGGTAGCTGCGAAAACCAGCTATGAGAACTATCGTCACAGCGCTGACAAGCTGGCTACGGAATATACTGATCGCCACCAGCAGTTGGGCAATTGGTTGTACAGCTTGCTGGGCTTGGAATTCCCGAGCAATTGCTTTAACCAGGATTGCATTATTGTTGAAGAGTCCGCGCAGCAAGGCAGTGAGATTGCACTGCAGGCAAATAATATTGAACTCGCGGAAATTGCGCTGAGTAACAATTTGCAGCGCATGGAAAATCTGCTGAGTGCGATCGAAATCGAAATTCAGCGACGCGCGGAAGAAGAGGGTATCGTCGACGGCATGTCGAAGATTATTCTGGATTATGGCTCGAAGCAGGAATCAGTTTCGAAGCAGATCACCAATATTCGTGAAGAAGCGGAGAAATCCAGAAAGCGGGGTGGCTTCCTGAAAGTGGTGGGTGGTGCGATCAAAGCGTATTTCACCGGGGATACAAGCACTCTGAAGCAGGGTATCGGTCAGGTGGTTTCCAGCCATAAGAATCTCAAGAGTATTAAAGAGGTTGGTAAACTGGAAGCGCTGAGCATTCGCTTGGGCGCAGAGGAGCGAGCCAAGCTGAATGACAGCACGAATAAACTGCTTGATGTGGAAAGCCGTGCACGCGTGCGCACCATGTGGCTGGAAGCGAATACCATCGCTCTGGATATTGCTCAGGCAGAAGCGACCGTAGAGCAGGAAGTCGAGCGTCTGATCGGTATGCTTAATCAGGCACAGCGGGTTATGAACCAGATGTTCACCACCAACGCTAACTTGGCAGAGCGTTATTTTGCTGACCCGATTCACGCCAGTCGCTTGACCACAGAAATGCTGCGTGCGGAACGTCACTTTGAAGAAGCACAAAAATGGTTGTTCTATGCAGCTAGTGCGTTGGAGTACAAGTGGCAGGAATCTTTTATTGGGCCGGTTAGTGGTTCTAGAAAAGAAGCTATTTTCCAGTTGCGCAATACTGAGGAACTGAGGGATTTCTTCAGCGAGATGGCATCTTTTGATCAGTTGCGTAACTTAAATGGCACCCAGCAAGCGACAGACACATTCTCTTTAAAGGATGATGTTTTCGGTTATGTGGATGATATCAGTGGTATTCCACAAACCTATGCGCATCCAGATCCTGATCAACAAGGCGGTCCAGAATTGAACCCGCAGGATGCCTTCCAGGAAAAGCTGCGATTATTATCGCGCTCTTTCGGCACCGATACCTGGTTAACTGTGGAATTCAGTACGGTGAAGGAATTGCCGCGTAGTAACTTCTTCCTGGGTCCGGTTATTGCGGATAACGGAGATCTGTCTTGTCTTGCGGCGGGTGGGTCCTATCTGGATAAAATTGAAACCATTGGGCTCAATATTCCCCTGCTGTACAACGTCAGTGGTGAAACAGAAACACCGGCTTACCTAACCTATGGTGGTACCAGCTTTGTGCGCAGTAAAACGCCTGGCACCTTGGTGGAGACGGCAGATGGTGTAGGTATCAAAGATGAGTTGATTACTTACAGCGCACGTTTCTGGGATACCGTTGATGGGGCTAGCCTGGCTTTCCGTAATAGCTATCGTGTACCTATGGCTGCAAATCTGGATATGTTTAATAGTGGAGCAGGCTCCAGTTCTACGATTACCAGTGTCTTTAAAGAGCGTAGTGTCGCTGCTACTGGCTGGCGCTTGTCAATTAAATTGGCAGACCGCTTTGGTTCGCTGGTGGACCTTGATGCGGTTAAAGATATTGAATTGATCTTTAATCATCGTTTCAAGTCAAGAAACATTGACACTTGCGGTGGTGATAATGGTGGTGGACCACTGTTACTACGGAAGCAACCAGAAACTCACTAATCCTATTAGTCTAACTTCTAAAAAATAGATAACTTTCTTGGCAATCCAGTGGCATTGATGCTGCTGGATTGCTCCTCTATTTACAGAGGGGTTACTGAATTTAATCAGTATTTGTTTATAAAGAAAAAATTATTAAGTCCTTAAGGTGTTTTTTATAAAGCACTTCTCTCTAAAACAAGGATGCTTATGCTGCGCAAATTATTGCTGTCTTGCTGCCTACTTGCATCATCTACGGCGGTTATCGCTGCAGATGAACATACCGCTATGCAAGCGCCCGTTCTCAATCTGCCGACAGGCCCAGGAAGTATTTCCGGGCTCGGTGAAGCTTTTACTCCTAATTTAAATACCGGCACTAGTTCGCGTCTGATGAACCTGGCTGTACCCCCCGGGCGCAATGGACTGGCTCCAGATGTATCACTGGAATACAACAGCGGATTTGGTAACGGGTTACTGGGACTGGGGCATAAACTGGTTATTCCCTATATCCAACGTCAAACTGATAAGGGCTTGCCCAATTATTCAGAGTGGGGCCGTGCTGATCAGCAGGATAATGACTGGGATGGCCGCACCGATGAATTTGATGAGTTTGATACTTTTATCAACCATCGGGGTGAAGAACTGGTGTTGGTAGAAGACGGTGTTTACCGCACCAAAAATGCCAGCGATTTTGCGCGCTATGAGCGTCTGTCAAAGGGTTGGCTGGTGACCCAGTCCAACGGCCTGCGCTGGTATTTAGGACAAGACTCCAATAGTCAAGTCAGTGGTAATAACGGTGCATCGGTATTTTCTTGGTACCTAGAGGCGATAGAAGATACCCATGGTAATCGTATCGACTATCAATATCGCAAGCTGGATGATGGTGTACAGATTTATCTGGATACCATTAAATATAATACGAATGGCGATATGGCGGTGCACTTCCACTATGAGGAGCGCCCTGACATCCTGACAAATTATAAAGCGGGTTTTGAAATCAAAACCGCTTATCGCCTGCAGCGCGTGGAAACACAATTTGCCGGGCGCCACTTACGCAACTATGAATTTACTTATCACCCCCTCACCGAATGGCAAAACCTCTCTTTATTGGAAGAGGTCAGCTCGAGTGCAGGTGAGAGCGAGTCGGCGATAACACTGCCACCAGTGCGTTATGACTACACGCACTACCAGCAGGACCAAGTGTTTATGTCACCGATACCGACGGCAAGTCAAGTGCCGTTGGGCAATGCCGATGTGGCTTTTCTGGATATGAACCGCGATGGACTGCCAGATGTTATTAACACCGCACCGAATAAAGACGTCTACTGGCTCAACCTAGGTCCAGGGGACGATGGCCTGCCGCAATGGCAGAGTTATCGCGAAATGGATACTTTCTCCACCAGCCGTATTTCCTATGATGCCGTCACCTGGGCTGATATCGACGGTAATGGTGCAGTGAATATGCTGCAGTATGGCTCGGGCAGTACACACTATTTCCACCTGGATAATGATCATAGTTGGCAGTACAGCGGCGCTATAGATGGGCTGCAAATCCCCCTTGATGGCCCCCATGTGGATATGCTGGATATTAATAACGACAAGCGTGTTGATGTCTTTGCAACGATAGTGAACAGCAGCGGTAAAGTTTTATCCCATGTGGTGCAGCTAAACCATGCCGATGGCTGGTCGCAGCCTATTCAATTACCTATGGCAGCGGGTACCGCGGCTATGCGCCTGGGGGATCCCAACGTATTTCTCCGGGATATGAACGGCGATGGTATGGCGGATCTGGTATGGGTTGGCAACGGTTATGTTGCTTATTTTGCCAACCGCGGTCTGCAGGGCTTTGCACCTGCCGTCGTATTTGACAACAGTCCCGGCACGCTACACGACCTCAACAATGTCCGTGTTACCGATATCAATGCCGACGGCCGCGCTGACCTGGTATATCTCAATGGAACCCATGTTTCTATCTGGCTGAATCAGGGCCTGAACAGCAACCAACATCAACAGGCACAATTTAGCCAGCCACAACTGATCCAGGCCCAAGGCAATGTTGCTCCCGAAGAGGTGCGCCTGGTCGATATCAATGGCAATGGCTCCACGGATATTGTTTGGTATAGTCCCGGCCGCGGTGACAATACCTTTTACTTCGCCGAACTGTTCCCCAATGAGCAACCGAACCAGCTAAAAAGTATCGACAATGGCCTGGGTGCACTGACGACCCTGGAGTACGGTTCTGTTGTCGAAGAGATGGTGAGAGACCGCGAGGCTAACAGCCCCTGGCCACAGGGTATTCCCGTGGCGATGCAGGTGCTAAAGCGGATTGTTGTGGATGATGGCCGCGGTGGCGAACCGCAAACCACCGAGATGGATTATTGGGACGGCTTTTACGATGCCGCCGATAAAGAATTCCAGGGTTTTGCGCACAGTGAAGAGCGCCGTATGGGAGATGCCAGCACCCCGACACTGGCAACCCGCTACGAATTCCACCTGGGCCAAAATGCCGATGGCACCGAACAGGAAGCCCTGCAAGGCAAGATCAAACAAATAGAAACCCGCGATGCCTTCGGCGGAATTTTCTCGCGCGAGGAAAATCAGTGGGAGCTGCGTCATCTGCTGTCCGGTTATGCTGAGGAAAACCGCAGGGTAGAGTTTGCGGCTATGACTGAACGCCAGCAACACCTGCTGGAGCGGGGCAGCGGTACCCCCGTGACCCTTGCCTGGGAATACGACTACGATAATTACGGCAATACCACTTATATTAAAGAGCTGGGCCGTACTGACGGCAACTGGCAGGACGAGCGTATTACCCAATTGCGCTTCAGCGCGGAATCCGCCTCTGCACAGGGCCACTGGTTCCTGCACCTGCCGCTAGAGCGCAAGGTTACCGACCTGTCGGGCCGCGCTGTGGCCAAAGAGCAGTGGTTCTACGACGATGAAAGCTTCTCCGCTGGCAACTTAGGTGCAGTCTCCAAGGGCAACCTGACCCTGCGCCGACTCTGGCACGATGCCGAGAGCGCAGATGCCTATGTTGCCGCAGAGCGTCACCACTACGATGCTTTTGGTAACCGCATTCAAAGTTACGACCCCCTGTGGGACTCCAACACAGGCCACCAAACCAAAGTCACTTACGACCCGCAATATCATACCTTCCCCACGGAAGTGAGTTTGCATACCGGCAGTCGCTGGCTCACCGCTAGTGCGAGCTACGACAAAGGTCTGGGTGTACTTACCGACTACACCGACTTTAACGGACAACAGACTCAATATGATTACGACAGCCACGGGCGCCTCACTGCAGTGGCCGAAGCGGGGGACAGCCTACAACTCCCCACGGTCGAGTACGATTATCAACTGGCGCAAATGGTGGATGGCCACCGCATCAGCTGGGTAGAGACACGCCAGCGCGAACAGAGTGGGGCCGGCGGCACCATCGACACCCGCCGTTTTTACGACGGCCTGGGTCGTACCCTGATGGTGCGTAGTGAAGCCGAGCAGCCGGGACAGGTTGTAGTCAGCGATCACAGTGACTTTAATGCGCGAGGCCAAGTAGTACAGACCGCGCTGCCTTACTTTGCCCAGGGTCTCGCCTACCGCGCCAATGATAAAGGTCAGCACCACCGACAATATCTTTACGACGCCCAAGGGCGAGCCCAGGAGATCTACCAGCCTTACACCGCACAAAGTGGGGAAAGTGTCTTCAGCCGTATCACCTACCTGCCCATGGCACAGGTGCTGGAAGATGAAGAGCAAACCCGCGCGAACAGCGTTCACAACGGCGCCGCCAAAAAACTGGTATTTGATGGCCTGCAAACGGCACAGGGCGAATACCGCCTGAGACAAGTCGATGAAATTGTTGGAGCCAATACTCAGGGCGGTATCGGTGGCGCCACCTGGTCCACCTATTACGACTACGACCTCAATAATAATTTTACCCGCCTGCAGGACGCGCAAAATAATGTGCGCACCATGCACTACGACGACCTGGGGCGCATGCGCTTCTTGGACGACCCCAATCGCGGACAGCGCTGGCAATACTATGACGATGCCGGCAACCTGCTGGCTACCCGTGATGCCCTGGGGCAGGAGCGGCACTATCGCTACGACGGTGCCAACCGTCTCTTTGCCGAGTATCAATTATCACCGCGAGGAGAATCTCCCAGCGGCGCAAATTGGCAACCGGACTTACAGATGGGCTCTACCTCACCGGTAGTCAGCTACCAGTACGACCAGCGCGGCGAAGAGGGCGGTGCCTTCCTGCTTGGGCGCCTGGCCAAAGTGACCGACCAAGCCGGCTTTGAACAGTGGAGTTATGACGCGCGCGGCAGAGTCGTACAGCGCCAGCGCAAGATCACCGGCCCACAAATTGACAGCCCCCTCTATACCTCGCGCTTCGCCTATGACAGCGCCGGGCGTATGACACAGCAGTTCTACCCCGACAATAGCCGGGTGAACTTTGAATACAACGCCCGCGGCCTGCTCGAGCGCATTCCGGGAGTGGTAGAACGCCTGGACTATACCGCCAATGGGGTTTTGCAACACCAAGGGCTGGCCAATGGTGTTGAAACTGACTGGGGCTTTGACGAGCGCCAGCGACTGGCTGGCTTGCGCACCCAGCGCAGCGGGGACGCCCTGCCACTGCAACAGTGGGATTACCGTTTTGATGCTGTCTCGAATGTACTCGGTATCGACGATAAACGCCCCAGCGACGCCCTCGCCGCAATGGCTGCCGAACTCGGTGCAACCAGTGCCCAGGCAGCATCGCTGGCAAAAAATATTGTCTACAGCTACGACGATGTTTATCGCCTGACCGGCGTTGCCGATGATATCGAGCAGGTTTATTACAGCTACGACAAAATCGGCAACCTGCTGCAAGTGGGCCGCGCGAGTGTCGACCTGGCAGATATGGCCACCGCTGGAAATACCCAGATCACAGATCTGCGTTACGGCGGCAGCAATGACAATAACAACACTGGCGCCTCCAACCGCAGCAGTCGTGGCAGCCTGCCCGGCCCCCAAGCGTTGAGCTGGGCTGAAGGCCTGATTGAGTACGATGACAACGGTAATCGTACGCAAGCCGGCGACCAGACCTACCACTGGGACCACGACCAGCGCCTGACTTATGCTGGTAATCAGCAAGCCGCTGACCAGTACGGTTACGATTTTAACCACCAGCGCCGCTTTAAAATCACCGAACGTGCAGGCGGAGCCCGCAGTGTCACCCTGTATATTGACGGAGATAGTGAAGTACGTGATGGCAAATTACTGAAGTACATCAGTGTTGGCCAGAAACGTATTGCCCGCAGTGACCAGAGTGGGGAAGTGTTCACGCCGACTGAGTATTACCTGCACACACACGTAGGTTCTACCGACCTGACTCTGGATAAGGCTGGCAAGATCGTTAATGCCTTTACCTATAAGTCTTACGGCGAACTGGAAAATGTTTTCGGTGACAGTACTGCAGCACCTTACCGCTATGCGGGTAAAGAGCTGGATGAGTCTACGGGGTTAGGCTACTTCGAAAGGCGGTATCTGCAGTCTGACTTTGGTACCTTTATCAGCCCGGACCCGGTGCTAAACCACTCGGGACGTTTTACCGATCCGCAGCGTTGGACGCCTTATCGCTATGCACGAAATAACCCGATTAATTATGTCGATCCGAAAGGGGAATCGGTTTTACCCACTGTTTCTCAGCCTGAGAGGGAAATTCTGTTTTTCAATATGGGCGGGATGCCGACATGTTGTGATGAGGTATCTTCTACTCAAAAAGGTGAGGCTTTGGCTGCAAGAGCTAATAAAGCCTATAAAGATAAGGAAGCTTATGGATATGATGATCGTGCGGGAAATTTCCCAGCAGAAAGTTATAAATGTAATAAATTTGTGGCTGATATGGCTAATGATGTAGGTGCAAAGGTATCTCTAAATAAGGATAGACATGGTAACTCTTGGCCGCCTACTGCTGGAACATGGGGAAATCCAAAAGCAAAAATTCAGGGGTGGACAATAGTAGATAAACCTAAGCCAGGCGATGTGGTTGGCCAAGCCCGAGACTATTCAGATGCTTCAGGGCATGTCGGGATTGTAGTTGAGGGAGGGAAAGTAATTTCAGCAAGAAATGATGGCGTAAGTAAGGATGATTTTGAGGATGTATTCCCTAAAGAATATAAAAAGCCTATTGTCTATAGGCGGTATACGGGAGAGTGATTGTGAAATCGTTTGCAGTTTTTTTTGTGATTATTAGTTTTTTCTATGTGGATGCTTCTTTTGCTAGCATGCCCCAAAAATATATTGGAACTTGGAAGGTTACTCTTAAAGATCAATCGGGATTTCCCTGGTGGAACCAGATAAAGTACCCAGTTAAAATTTCAATATCATATGACCAAGCTAAAATGATTGATCAATTTGGGTATGAGTGCTCTATAACTAAGTCATTATACGATTCAGAGCTTGATGTTTTCGTATTTTCCCATTGTGGAATTGGTCGGAAATCTGATAGGGCGTTTGAGGTGTTTCAGATGGCAACAGTAGATTCAGAAGGAAGGCTTCAAGGAGAAGTTAGGAGCTATAAAACTATTTTTAAATGGGTCGGTGTTAGAGTTAAAGATTAACTAGTTATGCAAGGGTATATATCGTTAAGCGTCGTGGCTTCTATTGTAAATGATGTAAATTATTTTATTGATTTTTGTATCTAGGCGAGGTTGTTTTTAATGATGGAAATCAGTGGCTTTTAGGGGGTAAGGAATGGATTGTATAAGTTAATAACTTATATTTTCGAGAAAAGCCTAGATGTTCTCTAGGCTTTTTGTAGTGGTTTAATGCTTCTAGACACTTCATTACTAATTCGGCGAACTAATAGTTACTTCATGTTGCATATTTAATTGCCTCAAGGGGAACTCTATTACACCCAAATTTTCCGTAGTGGCTGTGGGAGACTTGATATCACCAGGAACAAAGTCAGGGATACCAGACTCAGGTGTTTGTTCAGATAGTTTGCAGTACCAGTAGAGGAACTAGCTGTAGTTTAAGTTGTGCTTATGAGGATAGGCGCGCTTGGATTGAGGGCTTTTTTTATAGGTCCTGACATGCCTTTACCACTGCTGCTGATTCACGGGGCTTTCCGCAGAAGTTGATGGAGAGGGGATCATGGCAATCTGCTAAAGCAAGTTGAATAATGTGGTTAATGTACCGCTTTCCCTTGAGCCCAGTGCGTAAATAGCGAATACTGGGTTCTAACGAGGGGTGAGCCTAGGTGACAGACTTCTCTACGCACTTACAAGAGCATGCTAGCGGCTACAATTTTCGATCTTCCTAGCAAAATGGGAGACAATACGATCCCCGGAAAACACAACATGTCTGCGGGGATTGTTGCTACCGATGCCCCCCGCTCTCCCACCAAGCTATTAGGGATCAATTTATACCAACAAGTTTACAGTAGCCGGTAACATTCCCAGGAGGTCTCGGTTTAGCCATATTGTCTATGCCTCTCCGGGCTGCATCAAACCTGTCCTTCGGACCACAGGACTAGTTCCCCCAATTCTTGAACCGCGGGATGGTCGTCACCAGTGACTAGGTTCGGAAGTAGCAGGTCGCTTGGGTAGAAGATACGAGACTCAGCGCCGAATAATTGCAATATCGGGAAGACACGCCTCAGCAGTCCCTTGGTATTTTCGTACAATCTGCGCTCCCAAGATTGATACGGCTTGGCAAAACATATATTGTAACCTAGTTTCTGTATGATCGGCTGGTGATCCGTGAATCCACCACCATTATGGAAGGAGTTATTTCCAATCTCCTTGGCAACCCCACTCCCGAGGGCTATGATCCAGCCCACTTAGCAGATAACGGCCTTATAGATAGGGCGCTGCGCCACCATTCAATCATTATAAACAGCTCTATACTCAAACTACTTTGGGTGTGAAGTCGTATGAGATAAACAAGTATGAACATCCTAATAGTCGCCCTTATCTTGACCTCATATTTTATATGCCTGAAATTGAGTTCCTCAGCAATTGATAGGTTTGGTAGCTCTAGAGAGGTCAAGCCTTACCGCCTAAAGTACATTTCTAAGACAATAAATATCGCTTTATTGGCATTTCACCTAGCTTTATTATTCACCGCCCTGGGATTTGAATACACTCAGATTTCCATCTTTCTATCCTCAGTATTTGCAGTCATTGGCGTGGCTCTTTTTGCGCAGTGGTCGATTCTAAGCAATATAACGGCCAGCTTGATTATTTTCTTTGGCTTCCCTTACCGCGTAGGAGACAAAATCCGGGTTATTGACAAGGACGATGATATTTCCGGTGTAATCGAGGAAATCACACTATTCCATGTCCTTATCAAAAGAGGTAAAGAATTGATCACCTATCCAAATACGCTTATCCTTCAAAAAGGGGTTATCAAAAACCCCTGCGCGAGCAAGCCTGAAACTCCACAAACAGCGTCCAACGAGGCTCCTTAGCATCTGCATTAGACCCCCTTGTAAATATAAGAGCAATAAATCTGGTGTTTTGGGGCATCAGCATCGCAGAGGGAGAGCTAAAAGGTCCACCAGCGTTACCAGAAGAACAAATTGGACGGGTTGCCCTACAAGCCGCACGGACATTGCCGCCCGAAGTACACACAACCAGGATATTGTGGTGTTGGGTGGATTGGTCTACTTTGAACGTACCCATGACTGGTCTCTCGATAATCCGGTATCAGAGTAAAGGCCTATGGCTACCAGGTGGGGACGCAAACTCCAGCTCTATGTCGATATGTTGACAGGATTTTCCAGTGACGGAGAACTGATCGCTGTGATTGGCGACAGTACGATTTATTGGGCACTATCAACAAGATCTGGGGCCACAAGCTGGAGGGGCGCGTTGAGCACAACGGCGACCTGGTGAATAAACCTAGTCCATTGAACGCCTGATGCAGACGTGTGGAAGCCAGAGAGGCACCTATTGAAGCGCCCATCACTCGGTCCTCGATAACCGGGAAAGTGCAGGCTGGAAACAGTTATCCATTTCGGCCCTCACTCCTTGCTGAAACCTGCGTTTCGGCAACCCCCCGTTTATAGGCCCGACCTATCGTCAGAGCCGCTGCTGCCTCCGAGCTCACCTCCCGGCTTCAACTCTAGTAGTAACATGGTACACAACTGTCGTGATGGGTAAAGTCGATTACACATAACCGCGTCCTTAGTGCGTGGGTTTCTACACAAAACTAAAAGGATGTCAAAAATTGGCAAGTATGGCGAAGCGCAGCTGACTTAGGGATTTTATTGAAGGTACAGTGTACATGGGGTGCAGAGTAGGCTTTCTGATGAAAGATTTTACGGGAGTCCTGAGGAAAGTTGTTTGTTTTTAAAATTATCGGACGGTAAGGGGGGGCGAAACAAATGAAATGAGGGGTGTAGAGACCCGGTAGCCACGGACAAGGTTAATTAAGTTGGCCAACCCTTAAAATGTAGTGGAATAAAACTTATGAGCCTCCATTCACCCATGGGAATATCTTACACTTCAGGACAGCTTATATTTCATAACTTCGGTGTACCCACAAAGTTCGAGCGTAAACTTACCCGTGAATGTACACAAGCGGGACTTCATGCTGCACTGCCACGCGGTTGCATGAGTGGGCATTCCAAAGTATTGCACAAAGCTATGCGTACCGAAGAAAAGAACCATATCATTGACGAAATCTGCACATTGCAGTAGGGGCAAAGCCTACATTTTACAAGTACATTGTTTTGGCCAGAGTGAAGCCAGGAACTATTGAGGTAATGTGAAAAGCCAAAAGAAACCGGGGTGAACTGGCTTTTAGCGACAGCTGGTCCAAGCCAAAAGCAGACTGCCACAGCAAAATAGAGCCTGGTTGTAATCCGGTGTAATTTTATTTTTACCTACAAAAATGTGATAAAGTTCACACTATTTTTAGTGAGAGTTTTTCAATTTTGTATACTTACACACCTCTCGTAGATTTTAAGAAATTTAGATAACACACTGAAAAAATTGAATCCAGAAATAAAAAGCAAGCAACTCTTGAGCCGTTTCTTCTTTTTGAGTTAAGGCCAAAAGGTCGATTCATTTACAAGTTACGAGAATAAGTCTATCAATTTTCTTCGTTGTGTGGTGCTTTTTGTTGTGATAAAAAGCGCACGCAGGGTTTCCAGCGCCAGTCTAGGATATTATTTATGGGTTTAGGTCAGACCTGAACCTCATGTTGCCATGCATATGTAATTGCAAAAAGGGGATTCTCATTTGGGTAGTATCTTTCAAGTCGTTTCAGTATTGTTGTGCTTGTGCCTCACAGCATGCTCCAAGTCAGAGTTTGAAGAATTGCAGGCTTCTGTTACTGAGTATGAATTGATCTCGGATAAGAGGGCAACAGCTTGTTTACTGACTCGCCATGTCAACCCCGAAGCTTCTCCGGTGCTTATCGACCAGAGAAAAACTATGCCTGCGGGCATTGAGTTAGATCTCCCTACATCAGATCTTCACAGTACAGCGGATCAAGTTGTCTCAAGGGTATCTCAATTCACCTACATAATTGAAGTTCCAGTGGTACTCAACCCAGTAAAAATCATTCGCGATATTAAAGAGAGCTTCTGGGACGCTGATAAAACTCAAGAAGTACAGATTATCAAATCTACTTTTAGAGGTTTACAGGAAAGCTATGGTCGAGCCGCAGTGCCTACTGACTGCTATTTAAAATTCAATGACCGTGTGTACTCCGCTCTATCTAGAAGCAAAAATTAGCAGAAACCATTACAGCGGTACCATCACGTGATTACCTGTGATATCACATTGCCTACCTCAGAAAAGTTTTCTATCCAGGAGATAGCGATTGCCGACATTACCCATTTCACAGAGCTGACGGATAACTTATAGATATCCGAGCTTTAGATGACCTATTGTATGTACACAGAAAATTACATCTTTTTCAACTTAGGGAAAATTTATGTCCTGTAATTACAAAAAACCTCTGTGCCCCGGCATAATTGAAAATGGCAGTTTGGCAAAAACTTGCGACAATTGTCTCTCGGATTACCTTGAAGGCCAACGCAATGAAATTGGGGACATGCTTAATTCCGGCAATTCATCTTGGCAGATGATGTTCAACTGGTCATCGAAATTAATTAAGTTCGTGGAGTGGCTATATAAGGATCAATTCGCAATTAATGGTCGCCCATCTGATTTTTCATTTTGTATAACTGGCTCGGGGGCAAGACGGGAAGCTTGCCCTCAATCAGATCTTGATGCTTTTATAGTAGTACCCAAAATTACTTCGGAGCAAAGAGACAAATGGAGGAAAATAAATATAGCCATTCGGAACCGACTTGATGCTATTAATAATACTAAGGTAAATGCAATCCGCCCCGGGAAAGGCTTTGTTTTTTGTACGGGCGGCCTGAACCCGATGGGAGTCGTCACAAAAAAGTGGAAGGCTATGCACGATAAAGATAATTTATTAAAGGAAGATGGTCTTATTTTTGAAAACACCAATACCGCTTCGGCATTTGCTGGATTAGTGGAAGAATACTACCGTAGCCCCAGTGATTCTAGGCGTATACTCTGGAGGCATATCGTTAGTGGGCTTCAGGAGTGTGATCATGCTTTTGGGAACCCAAGCCTACATAAAGAACTTAAGCATGAAATTAATTTTGTTTTGGGCAAACAGGGGGATGAATTTGGTCCAAATGCTCTTCTTACAAGAAAGAGGAGTGAGGGGTTAAAGGCAATACAGGCAGCTGTTAATGATAAGAATTTTCGTCCACCAGAGCCACATTCAAGCATAAAAAAGGTTAAGCGAGAAATTTATCGTGCCCCGCAGTTCATATTAAAGGGGGTTTCTTGGTTCTATGGTGTTGATGAAGCCAGCTCTTTAGCACAGCTTGCTCAGCTCGAAAAAGAGGGGAAAATGCATCCAACTAGAAGCAAACATTTTCGCTCGGCTATAGCTGCGGGAGTAAAATATCGTATAGCTTCACATGTCCACACTGGCGCGGAATTTGACAAGGTCTTATCTGCCTACGTACCACCTAATAAAAACCAAACAGGCTGGCTTCAGTTAACAACAAATGAGACCAGTGAACTTGAGGAGGCTGCCGACAGTGTCAGATTAATACTTAGCTGGGGCGAGGAGTTCCTCTCATCGCAGAAGCAATCTCTTGGTCTTCGTAAAAATATATTTGCGGAACCTTTCACAGTTCAAACAGCTAAACCGATGGTTTTTAAATGGTAGTAATCTTAAACACTAAACACTAGTAGTCCACTAGAGAACTGAGGTAAAGAGAAGGGCGGTTTTCTTTACCTGCTCGCCAAGCCGGGAAGATAGAAATTTTATAGAGCAATCCCGGCTAGCAGACTCAGTAAATATTTTATAGTTAGTTCATTATGTGTATTGCCCATTAAGTTAACCGTAATACTAACCTTAATTTTTGTGGGCTTTTGATGCAGCAATGAAAGTACAAAGAATCTGGACTGCGATATTTTGATGACGTCGTGCCAGTAGGTCGGATCATCGTAATTCCGAACCACCTGCTAGCATCGCAGGTGGTTTTTACTACATTGCTCATGGTTACAACTAAATACCTCAATCATTAACTGCTCAAGTGGTTCAATCCACAATCTAATTATGATTAAGCCGATACTGATTTAAGGGCCTTCTAGGAAGTGGCTCTTCTCTGATCAGTGAGATCCAGTATGGCTGCGGGCAGTACCACAAGGTTCAACATCAAGTTATTTGAAGCGAGTGAAAGCTATGAAACATCTGGGTTCGGAAAACCTAGTAGAGCTCTTAATATAATATCTCATGCCACTTAGAATGATAAGAGCCAGGAGGGAGTGGTGTTCGACAGGAGAATATCTATAAACACGGACAAAATTCATAAACCAATTGAATAAGACATGGAATGAGGAAAGAATATTTAATCATACTGACATGAAAAATGTGGACTAGATCGGGTTAATGACGACTTTACTTTAGTAGAATCTTTCCTAAATAAAAATCAATATATTCAAGAGTGACTTAAAAATAAACTCTCAAATTTTTTTGTGTAACCTGGGGCCTACTTCCATAACCTGTCAGAAAATACTTTTATTCAATTAATTATCTGAAGCAGGACTAAAGCATCCGAATAACTCATGGCTTTCCCACGTGTATTTTATTAAAAATACATGAATGAGACTTGTCCGTGAGAGTATACTGTCAAACATTTAGCAAATCTATAGCTATGACTATTACAGAAAATCTCGAACAATATAAGTATCTTTCAAATAATTATATCAAAAGACTGCAACTATATAAGTTAAAAAGGTGTGTTTCTTTTCATTACCAAAATAACAAAAAATATAAGGCCATGATGCAGGCTAGTGGCGTCACCCCAGAGTCTATTCAGTCATTACAAGACTTGGTAAAACTACCTATCATAACTCCTATAGAGTTATCTCAAGATAGGGTAAATGACTTTTATTCAGTTGACTCCAGTGAAATAGCAACTTACCTAGAAACATCGGGGTCTACAGGACGCCCCAAAATAATCCCTGTATCCTATACGGAAAGAGATATCATTTTTGAGCAAGGCGCGTTGATGTATCGACTTGCAGGTATTGGTTCAACCGCCTTAAAAAATGGCAGGTCTAGCCGTTCCATTTATTCGCTATTTCCTTTTGGACCGTGGCCAGGGCAATTCTTCTTACAGCACTCGGGGGAGGAGCTAGCATCAACAATTCGGGCCGATATTCGTATGCCTATGGAATGGCATAAAGAACGCTTGACTTTTTTTAAACCTGCTGATCTTGTGACGTATCCTTCTTTTATTTCATTTCTTTACGAAAGCTTGAAAAAAGACGTAGATTTTTTATCGCTAGACTTAAATAGGATTGTACTTGCTGGAGAGCCTTTTACCGAATCTTATCGACATAAGATCGAAACATTATTTGGTACAGAAGTATATGATTTATATGGCTGTGGCGAAATTGGTGTTGCAGCCGCGGAGTGCACTCATAGCCGAAAATCTGGTTATATGCATTGGTACTCACCTAATTTAATTCTCGAAGTAGTAAATCCACAAACACAGAAGCACGTATCTGACGGTGAATTAGGTGAAATGATAGTCACCAATTTATGGAGAACTAGTGTCCCCATTATTCGCTACAAAATGGGAGACCTAATATCCACAACTACTAAAAAATGTCCTTGCGATATTAACTTACCACTTGTTAGTCGAATATCAGGAAGAGCAGATGAAACATTTCAATATGGTGCAGCAAGCATATATCCTTCACAAATTTTTGATGCCATTGCAAGTGCCGGTATCGGTGATAAATTTCAAGTCAGAATCAAATATACAATTGATAAGCTGTCTGAAAAAATTATCCTCTTAGTGGAGGAGTCAGAAAATATTAATGTGGGCGAGGCCAAAATAAAAATAAATAATTTTTTGAGACAGTTATCTCCAGAATTTGAACAGATTGTCTATGGAATAAATTTCAGGCCAGAGATAGAAGTTATCTTGGTTGAAAATGGCACTTTATTTAAGCAGAGCCAAACGAAATTGAAGAGGATTTTTGATGAGCGAATTTGACATTAAGGGGTCTATTAATGACTCACTTCGAGAGTTGATTGATGTTCACACACATGTTATCAGTGATAATATTCTGTCTTATGAAGAAAAACTTAGAATAGGGAGCCTAAGCAGCAATTTCCCTAAAGATATATCAAAAGACTTTATTTTTGAATCAAGATTGTCCTTTAAAGATAGAGCTACAGATTTTTGTTTGAAAGTAAAAAAGGACAAGGCTACTTCCTTGAGAAAATTTGTAAAATCAAAACTAAACTCGAGAAACAGAAATCTATTTAATAATTTATTAAATTTTTTGAACAGCTGGATTGATACCATAGAATTTGATTACATTATTGAATTGCTCTGGTTAGAGTATGATATGACAGAAAAAATGAACAATGATGACTTTCCGCTAATTTACTTTCAGTTATCGAAAAATTTTCAGGAAAATATATTAAAATGCATTCCCGCTTTAAAAACAATAATCAAGGTTCTCCATCCCTACGTAACAAAAACAGCCCTTGACAACTTAGAACGATGTTTCTTCTGCCTACCCAAAGGCTCAATGATTAAGCATATTGGAATTGCCCCAAGCCGAAATATTAATGATGTGCGAGTATGTATATTTGGTTTAAGAAAAAAAGGGATTGTGGAAATATTAAACGCTATTCCATTAGTTGGTTCGCTCTCATATATTCAAAAAATAATTGGACCGCTTGATAATATGGTTGACTCCTTTAGCCTGCATCTTGATGTGGGTGATGTGTTTGGATCTAAAATAGGAGTAGAGTTAAGGAAAAACATGGTCTTTAAAGATAGTGAATGTTGGAATGACATTGCAAGGTATCTAAAGCAATCAAAACTTATACTAGATGATAAAAGTAATGAAGTATGTCGCTTGCATCATAAGATAAACGACCATGGAATTACCTATCTTGAGGGCTTTGAAACTTACTATTGCTTGTTATATATAAAGCTGATTTTTGGTGTGAGTAATTATGTGCAGGCGAAGGCATATATAGTGGCCACATCCCAATCCAATGAATTTGATATTAATTGTGTGGGAAAGAACGCATGACTTAATGTTCTATCGTGTGAATGAGGGTTGGGTTATTAAAATTTAGTCCTGCGAGAAAATAAATTATCTGCCACATGTAATTATAAATTTTATCGACAACCTCTAAGCCTAATGGTTTTAATGTTTATTTTTCAGGTTTTGGGAGTTAAACTCCGTCTAGCCTTAAATTAAAATTAAAATTAAAATTAAAATTTCGGCCGTATGTGTTGATAATTTTTTTAGGAAAATGTCTAAAAGGTAAACTTATGAATAAAAAAGAATGGCTTAAATGTCAAAATTCATTCACAAAAAATGGCAAGAGCTGGCCAACCTTAACTATTATATTGTTTGATTTGTTGACAATGGCTGCCGGTTTATATTTAACAAAAAAGGGTGGTTTTTTTTCGGTTGTGGCTGTCTTTTTTTTCGTTATAGTTTTCTTGCATGCTTATTTGTTGTTACATGAAGCTACCCATTGCTCTATAAGTCATTCAAAGCTTTTAAATGGACTGTGTGGCCATATATGCGGGTGGTTAATTCTAATTCCATTTTTAACTCGTCAAAGATCTCATTTGTTGCACCACGTTTGGGCGGGGCACCCAGAGAATGACCCTGTTAACAAAGCGATCATCCGATATTTTTCGGATATGGATGATGAGAAAAGAGTTAAAACGGAAAAAATTTGGCGAAGCTGGTTGCCTCTATTCACGCTGAGTGATCGGATTAGATTATGGCGAGAGACTATACAGAATAAAAGTATTGACTCCACAGGTGAAAAACAACAAAAAAATTCCAAATTTATTTATTGTTACGGAATGTCTTATATTTTTATAGGAGTTATTTTATTTAAATTTAATTTTTTTCTGAATTTTATAATGGTCTATTTTGTTGCCATTTTTATACTTTTCTTCTTTGAGGAATTAGTAAATATGCCGCATCACGCTAGAACACCTCTCTTGTCATTTTCCGACAAAGCTTTACCTTATTGGCATCAGTGTAAAATTGCTCACTCCTGCAGAAGAATACCCATATGGTCATATTTCTTCATTTTAAATTTTAATTATCATTCAGCCCATCACGTGTTTCCTAAGGCGCCTTGGTACAGGCTTCCCTTGCTGCACAAAAAATTATTGACTTATATGCCGGACTTAAATGATGAACAGAAAAAAGATGAGGTGACGTGGGCTTTAAGTAATAGAAAACAATCATTGTGCAGTATTATGAAGAACTATGTTGATGTGGCTGATACTCTCAAGCCAGAGTAAATGTCAAGTGGCCATAAAGTACGACTCTGAGCAGACAATCTTATGGGAACCTCTAAATGCTCACTAGTAAAGGTTATTGTCAAATGCAGCCGAGTTTTTTCGGTCTTGATGACCGCCATCGCAAGCTAAATGAACGTGATCCACTGGTTGCTCTTCGTAAGTTGATTGACTGGGAGGACTTCCGGAGTACTTTGAATAAAATCCCCACACTTCCAAGAAAGAGTAATGCTGGAAGAAGACCCTTTGATAAGGTACTGATGTTCAAGGCACTTGTATTACAGCATTTATATAACCTATCGGATGATGAGCTGGAATATCAGATACGCGATCGATTTTCATTTTGTCGATTTCTCAGCCTAAACCCGGAGGAC
>NZ_JBGMEK010000066.1:0-23809 GCF_041447265.1 Microbulbifer epialgicus | reverse complement strand
ACCGCTTTCCCACAAGGTGCCTCATGCGAGAAACCGTATTTGAGTATATAGAGATAGACTACATTCGAAATCGCCTACACAGCGCCAATGGCTATCTCAGCCCTGAGGCGTCTGAGGAACAACTAGTCGCTTAGTGGTGTGTCCGTTGTTGATGGGTAGGATCAATCTGTATTTATATGCCGCCTCCCGTGATTTGGCGAGAGTGGTAATTAGGTAAATTTTTATAATGGTATAAAAATTAATCCTTTTTAGCTTTCAATTTACTAATTATCTCAATTGCATCTGAAACCTCCTTGATGGCGAGATCAACTTTTGTTAGTTTATCAATAACATTCTTGGTCTCTTTAATTGCCTTACTTAATGAAGTTATTGCAGCCTTGTATTTGTCTGTGTTTTTATCAATTTCCACTGATATAAGTTCTTGTTCCAGCGTTCGCAAAGAAATAAGTTTATTTGTGATTTCTCTTGAAGGGGGGGATTGAGAGCGTCTAATTTTTCCCAAATTTTTAATTGTCCTTTCTATACTTCTTAGTAATTCATTCATTAATACATCTCCATATATTAATTTGTAAATACTTGAAATATATTTATAAGTTCCTGAGTCTGTTTTGCATAAACTTCAATATCACCTGTAGAGTATGACTCTTTTTTCATGATTTTTACTAATTCGGAGTTCGCTTTCTTCAAGCCTTCTATAGCATTTCTTGCCATTTTGCTTATTTTTACAGCTCGAGATATTGCTTCTTCTGACATAACTAAAGCTTCGACTGCTCGATACCTTTCAAAAGCTGAATACTCCTCTCCCCTGTTGATGATGTAGATTGAGATGTCTCTTAGTCGACGAGCTGTGGAATCATACATCTTAATGTATCCTGCAGTTCCTTCAAGGGAGAAGTCTTCAATCAGTAAGTCAGCAAGCTGATTTACTGAGTTCTCATATGCGGTTACTATTTGTTTAACGGCATCAGCTTTCTTCTTTCTCACCCAAAAAGATCCAAAACCAACGATTACTTTTTTTATGCTTTCCTTATCTTTCTGAGTAAAATTAAACCCTAGAGCTACATTTACATTATTCATCAGTGAATTAGCAGTTCTTTGTAGATTTTCTTTCTTATAGTCCGATGTTAGCTCAATCAATAGTTCTCCATAAGATTTTAATGCTTTGGTTGCTGCTACTCTTACAGCTGTTGCTTCAGGTGATATAGGTTTATTAATATTTAGATCACTTGAAATCCTGGTTTTATCTATAGCCACAAATTCAGTATTCATTTCTATAATTCTAATTCTAATATTTTCAAATTCGCTCTCCCCTAACTTTCCGATTTTCGTTGTTGCAGCTCCAAAAGACTGTGTTTTCACAATTTGATTTGACGTCAGTCCGCAGCCAGTTGCTAATAAAATAAGAGCTGAAAGCTGTAGGGTTAGAAAAAATTTTATTATCACTCTAAATGCCATTTTCGTCCTTTCCCACTTTTCCTAAGTAAGAAATTTCTTGTATGTATTATGTTTATCGCAGGTACAAGTAATTTTCTATTTTCCTACTAGTTGCAGTCGGTAAGGCACGATAGACAATAGGTGTCAATACGTCTTATTCAACCACAAACCGACAGAGTAGCTCTGTTGGATGATAGACCCATTTGTGGAAAATTGCTTACCATTATGGTATAGCCAATTTTCCTAGGCGTGCTTTTTTGTGCCCGCCTGTAAACAGCACTTTTCATTAATTGATTACTTCCTAGTCTCACATATAATTATCAATTGGGAATCTTACATTACAATTTGAAAGGAGACTTCAATTCCTATTATGCTTTGAGTTAATTTTCTGGATTTTTATTATCATTGCTTTTCTCATGCTGTCCTCTAATATGGAGCACGGAGACATGATCCTACCCACCAACGACGGACACTCTCTTAAACGATAAACTACACAGCAGATGTGCCCAATGACAAGATCAAGGCGATGACCGCAGTGTTGAGCGTATCTCGTAGCGGGGTTTTACGATTGAGTGTCAAGATCGGCCGATCAATCCAAGCATCTGTAATAGCGATTGAAACTTGATAGCTTGGTACAGCAGCGCTTTATAGCCAGTAAAGAACGTAGCGGCGCCCCTCGCCTGACGAAGGAATTGGCCAGTGAGGCAATAAATATAATCAAAAAACAATTGCAGCCAGAATGCGTCTACAGGGACTATAAGCCAAAACAGCGAATAGATATAAAGTCACAGCCTACTCAAAGCATAACCTGCCAACGGCCAAATTCTGCTCGAGCAAAACTTCAATGCTGAAGCACCGAATCAGAATTGGGTTGGGGATATCACCTACCTACGAACAGAAGAGGGTTGGTTATATCTGGCTGTAGCGATAAACTTTTATAGTCGGCTGGCTATTGGTTGGGCGATGTCGGAAACGATGACGCTAAATTAGTCTGTGACGCCATTCAAATGGCTCAATGGCGACGCAAGAAACCTACGAACGTTATCGTACATAATGACAGGGGAAGCTAGTATTGCTCTAGCAGGTTGTTGAAATAGGCCCGCATGGACGCTAGTTTTGGTAGAATAGGGTAAAGATAAAATCTGGATACTTTTCAGTAATTCTCGGCGCTGATATCACCCAAGAAGCTTTGTACATAACTGTCCATCTGGAATCTTTCATTCCTAAAAAGCACACTTTACATGCAATCCGAATGCTCTTTAACCTCGTGCTTAAACGCATAGATTGGTTGCTGGACTCAGCATATGCTGAATTCGGCCATGAATCTATTCCCTCTGAACGCTTACTAGGAGCTCAGCTTTTGCAGGTTGTGTATACCATTCGTAGCAAAAGATAATTAATGGAGCAGAAGAATTACAACTTACTGTTTCGCTGGTTTGTTGGGCTCTCGGTAGATCATCCTGTATAGAGCCACTCAACATTCAGTAAAAACCAAGATCGGCTACTGGGACATGAGATTATTGCAACACTTTCTACGGAAATTATAAAAATCGCCCGTAAGAAAAACCTGGTTAACGATGAACATTTTAGTGTCGATGGAGCCCTGATTCAAGCATGGGCTTCATAGAAGAGTTTTCGCTCCAAAAAGGATGATGAGAATTCGGGGGGGCGGAATAAGTAGTGCGATTTCCGTGGTGAGAAACGTAAAAATGATACACATGAATCGACCACAGATTCAGACTCAAGAATCTACAAAAAGTCCAAAGGCACTGAAAAAATGGGTTACCAGAGGCATACCACGATGGAAAACCGAAATGGTTTAATTATTAATGCAAAGCCAGGTTTAGCTACAGGAACCGCAGAGAGGAAAGCGACGCTTGATATGCTTGCGGAGCTACCGGATTCAAAAGCTAAGACAGTAGGTGAGGATAAAAATTATGACATCCGAGCGTTTGTAGAGTCCTGCAGAGAATTGAGTATCACACCTCATGTTGCTCAGAATCATAAGCGGCCTGGGTGATCAGCTATTGACGGGTGAAAAGCTCGCCATGCTGGCTACCAAGCCAGTATGAAAGTTCGCAAGGGGATTGAAGAGGGTTTTGGCTCGGGTAAAACCATAGGGTTGATCTGACAAGTCAAAGTACGGGGGCTGGATCGAGTAAATGACATTTTCAAAATGACTTTTGTTGGATGGAATCTAGCCCGAATTAAGAATTTGCAAGATCAATCCGCCTATAGACTGGAAAAGGGCAGCAAAAGGCAAGGACTTTTATGGATTTAGCGGCATTTCGTCTAAAAAATGATCTAATTTAGATTGACTGAGAGAAATTGCTGAAAATTTTATTCCTTCCTTAGCTGAAAATTAGTTTTTAGATCCCATTTCAACAGCCTGCTAAAGAAAATTCATCTGATTAGTACTCAAGTAGAGTTGACATATTCTTATGCGCATAATATTGAACAGCCATCGTATTTCTAGAATTTTTTAGTGGCCTGCTAATAAATTGAATACATTTAATTTTCTTTAAGATTAGATGACACGGAGTGAATTTTCATCTAAATTCATTAAGCCCAGCATCATAGACTTTTTTGCCTAGCTGGCCATTATCAACCATCCTTCCAAGGATATTTTTCAGGTCTGAAATTCTCCCTTGGTAATTTTGATTAATATTAATTAATCTATCAATTTTATTCTTAGATTTTAGTGCAAGTTTAACTTTAGCTTTAGAGGCTCGGCCTTGATGGTGAATGTCAGCAACGAGAGCACAGATTACATCTTTCTCTCCATCAAGATTGTACCATCTAGAATATCGGCTTTGCATTTTTTTTTGTAGGATATTATTTGCCGTATCTACCTGTAGGTTCCTCGCTTCGATATCATTATTTGACCAGTGTATAAGGCGTGCTGACTGCAATACTTCTTGAGTATCATGATCTCTTAATTTAGCATTCAGATAATTCATGAAATATTGTAATTGGCGTCTGTTTCGTGGTCCCGATTCCATTTCTATTTCCAGGTTCGTTCTTCCTCCATCTGATTTCGTACGATAAAGCTTCCCATCGTGCATTTCTAATTCAGGGAAGTAATCATTAAACTTTGGTAAATCATATAGAGATTTTATTAAAAGAATTAAGTTGTCGTTAGGGGTATGGGCTGCAAATTGGAAAAAACCAAAAGTAAATTTTGCGCTATCATAAGTGTTTATTATATTAAAGTAATTCTTGCTTTCACAATAGCCTATTAGCTCCATTATCTGAGACCAATGATCATATTGGCCGTAGTAATCTTTTGCACAGTATTTAGGGCCGTAATATTCATCCGTTTTTGAAAACAAGCCAATATAGTTTCCTTTGCTTGTTTCATGCCCAATGTAGAACTTATTGCCTGAATCATTTTTTTCGGACGCCAACCATTTTCGTCCATTTTTTTCTAGATTAAAGGCAATTTTATTTTTAATATTTGATGCAGGCTTAATGTTAAGAAGCAAATCTATTTCTGGAAGCGTCCCAAAAAAAAGTCCTTGCTTTCCTGAGTATTTTCTATCAAACTCTTTTAAAAAATCCCTTGGCGATACTTTTTCTACTCTTTTGTTGGCGTTGGAATAGTGGTATATGTATCCCTTGTTGAAAATTCCTATATGCTTTTGAGGCACATTTCTTATTTTCTTTCTAGCTATATCTACATTGTCAATTTTTGTGACGAATACAAGATGAGTTATTTCCTTATTGGCGTCTTCCCATTTTCCAACTTTGGGACATTTTGGGAAAATTTCTTGCACACGAACATTGGCAGGATCAGAATTACCTCCACTATAGTTTTTGCAGTTAAATGGGAAGTCAAGCTCAAGAATATGGCTAACAAAGTGGGCACAGTGATTATCAGAAGGTGAGTGAAACTTATTCCCGCATATCTGTGAGATATTTTTCCCTAGGCTTGTCTCAAGTTTTTCCTGTAATTTATTTGTATCTTCTGTCATTTTTACACCTATTCAAAATAACCGACATAATAGTCTTTCCTTCTTTAGTTGTAGCATGCTGGACTTGTTGATGCAATTTCTTGACATTGGCAATTAGGTTGGCTTATTTCTTGCTTCGACAAAGGTGACTTGGTGCATGATTCATCGCTATCTTGACAGATAGCTGAATACCACCAAATTGGCTCGGAATTATTCAGAGATTCCTTGGTTCTATTTGATATAGGGAAAACTTATATGCCTCTCAATGAAATAATTTTTATAAATGGTATATTTTGCAATATAAATATTAACTTTAATAGGTTCATTGAATTCTCCCAAAGGATGGATAACCAATCTATATTTTGGTCAAAACCCTGGAGATCTGCCCACCGTCAAAGTAATTAAGGTAGGTGCTAATATTGATCCAAATGAGGATTTATTTTTGAGTAGACATATGCGGGTTTGGTTAGCCCTTCTAGCCAAGCCCACTCTGATAGACTGCCTTTCAATTTATTAAATGCTTCATAAGCTCTTTCGGCCACATCACCATAAAATTTTTTTTGTTTGTCTTTATACCTATAACTAAATTCGACAACCACAGGTGTTTTAACTTTTTCTTTAGCTGTGAAATCCCCGAAAATTCTAATTAATTCTCTTCCCTCAATATCTTTAAGCTTTTCGCTAAATTTGGGAGCAATCTTTTAGGGTCGTTAATGCTATTAATAACTTTTTCATTCGATATTGATTGAGTTGAAGAAAAGTTATACAGCTTTATAAATGGAGGCTCAATATCCTCCTAAAATTTAATCTTTGAACTTTCTTTGCTGGCGGAACTCATATCTTTATCTTGTGAAATATATCGATCCGGATGGCAAAATTTAAGGGTAACTCCTCGCAAGTTAGCATTGAGATTAATTCTCTCTCTATTAAAGAGTAATTATGTTTTTTTTAATAAGTTGATAGCTGCTATCATAGGGCTTCACAAGCCTTCGGCTTTCTATCATATCCAATTGAGCATCTGTGTCAAAAACTAAATCTTGGATTGATCCTTTAAAATTATCCCAAAAAAAATTGGCTCACTTCCGTAGATTGGCCTCTAAACTAATAAAATTGGAAGTTTTAAGCATAATCTTATATTCACGAGAAACAACGCTTTGCCACATAACTCTCTCCATGATGTATAAGTTTTAGTTCTAAAATTGATATGAATTAGAGTTTGGATTGTAAAATAAACCCGGCACACGCCCCCTTTCTTCCATTGAGGGGCTTATTAAAAAATGTATTTACCACTGATTTGTATCCTTATGAAAGACTCCGTGTGTATTGCCCACATTGGGGCCATCGGTGAAATCAAAATATAAAGCTTTTTCTGAATTTAAATATTTAGCAGATCGTCCCAACCTTTCCTTTTGAAAGTTAATATCAGACCATTTTAAAGCTCCATCATTTTCATTTATTGTTATATATATCCTCTTACCTACAGATATTCGATCTACCCAATACTCATGATTTAGTCGGTCAACATCTGCCTGACACAATATAACATTATCAAAGATATTTGTTTCCTCCCCATAATAAGAACCACCTACATAACTCTGCAGAAGGTAATTTCCGAGACTATATGCCATAAACGAAAACTTAATATTACATTTCTCCAGTGAATCATTATTGAACAGCTCCTTAACATATAGACCTATTTTTTCAAGAGCTGCATCTAAAGCGCCAGCCGAAGCAGTGGCAACTTGCTTTGCATGCTTATATTCACTAATTAGAAGTCCGTCGGGGTTAGAGGGCCACAAAAAGAGTATAACCTCTACGCCATACCTTCTCTCAATAGCCAACCCATTTTCTAAGCTATCCTTAAATGATTGGTTAAAACCGTGAGCAAAAAATACACAATTTTTTTGTTTATAATAAGCTCATCCCTCAGGGATAGAAATACTTTCTTCGAAGGCATGTTTGATTTCGTAATTTTTGATGGCTCCTTTACTAGCTCAACTTTCCAGGTCTGGTCATGCTTGACTGCCTTCGCGAGCCTAATTTCATTTGTACCTTTGAAATTTTGAAACTCCCCAAAAGCCTCATGATTTACAACGTCTTTATTCAATTCATTGTCAACTATATTGCGATTTGTAATAACAAGCATATATGAAACCCTCGCCATCCCAAATATCTATATAGAGACCTTACATCAATAGTTAATATTTATTGAAAACAAAACTAGGATACTAAGTTTTATAGAATAGAGGTACTTTATGGATTCCGGGGAGTTCAAGATTGGAGTCGCTAACAATGGAATTAATGGCTGAACGTCTGTAGAACAGCCTCATGATGAAATTTCATGACCCCCTCTATGACGCAAAATACTACAAACATACGGCAACATCGTTGGCACGATGGTGTAAGTTGCCAACGTCGTTTTGACGACCTGACTTTATCCGTGTTTGCGGGGCACCATCAGACATCTGAAAGTCTGGTTGCACTGCTTATATCTAATGTCACTGAATCTATCAAATTCACTGATTAGTCAGGAGCTTGATCTGAATGAGGATGATGTTCAGAAGATAACCTAATAGCTCAGTGAGGCCGTTCACAGCAAAGCTCCTGACTTCTCCCTTGAGGGTGAAGTGGAATGCGATGAAGTTTATATTGTGGCGGGGCATAAAGGGCAGCCTGAAGCAGTTAATAGAAGGCCGTAGTGGACGGCGGAAAAGATTGAGGGGCGCTCCTGGCTGAGGCATCCTGGCAAAGGAAAAGCCTTCCATTTTGGCATGATTCAATGAGGTGGTCAGGTTGCGATACGTATGCTCGCAAATGTAAAACAAGCGACGATTCGACCGTTAATTGAGAGCACTATCACTCCACGTATTTTGATTTACACAGTTGGCCCAACAATTTCCCCTACGACTCATTGAGCGCATCATTCCATGCTGCTTCAATAGCACTTGGTAGGCATCGCTGGCATACTGACTACCTCGATCGGAGTGATGTAGAAGGCCTTTTGGTAGTGTTCGCAAATTGACAGCCATCATCAACGCACGACTTACCAAAGCCATTTCCATCTGGCGATCTAGATGCCAACCAACAATCCGGCGTGAATAGAAATCAATCACTACCGCCAAGTACAACCAGCCCTGCAAAGTCCAGATGTACGTAATATCAGTAGTCCAAACTTGATTTTTAGCGCTCGGTGATAATTCCCTATTCAGAGGGTTCTCTAACTGACGGCTTCCGAGACTCTGTCGGGATTCTGCAAATAAGGTCTTCAAACGATGGCATAGTTGCCATGTTTGGCTATCTATTGAGCTACCACTACGGCGACACCAATCGTAATAGCTACTCTTATTTACCTGCATTACCCGGCAGAGCACCCTAACTGGAAAGCTGCCTTGCTGCATCTTGATAAAATTGTACTTTATTTCATTTCTTTCGCAAAGAAGGCGCTGGCCTTTTTTTGGATTTCCTTCTCCATACGCAACTGCTTGTTTTCGTGTCGCAATCGATCCAATTCAGCGCGCTCGCTGGCATCCAGCTTTACTCTGCTTTCTTCCAGCTTCAGCTCTTTTATCCAACGTTGCAGATTATGGACAGTGGTTCCTACAGCTTCAGCAGCCTTAGGAATCGAGTACCCTTTCTCGGAGTCTAGGGTTACGGTATCTTTCTTGAATTCCGGCTTGAAATGTTGACATGTACCTTTTGTCGCCATGCTTCACCTCGCTTGATAGTTTTACCATCTTAGCGAAGTGTCCGGAAGAATTAGACCACTACAGTCAAGACTTGAAAAAGGTAAATCACAATAACCCGCAGGTTCCTTCAGTATTGACTCCAGTTGGTCTTTTGATGAGCAGGGCAGGGTTACCAGCTATGAATCTCGGCTAAGAGCATCGATATCAATACGATTGGGAAAATTTCTCTGAAACCCTGACCGGTAGATGATTAACATTCGTTCAATCCTATAAAGTTTGTATCAGTATTTTGGAATACTTTGGCCAGAGAGAGTTAACTACTACTATCCGCTAGAGTCAGCATCAAGAAGTCTCTTTGTGTAGGCAAATTTTATTTGCTATTTAAAGTGGTGATTCACTGTATTGTGAGCCCGTGATACCCCTAGTGGTAGTGCTACTGGATCAGGAGCTTATCATTGAGAATGATGAGGATGCTAATGTATTGCTGAACGAAGCAGAATGGCGGGGCTATAACGACTCGGATCCAAACGCTGCACATGTCGGGGGTGAGGGGGTGTATATCTTTGTCGATAGGAACGGTGCGTAACGGCTGTAGCCTTCAGGTTCCTGAGAGATTTCGCAGAATTATTCAGAATCTCCCTAGTGAAGCTTCAATTAATTAGGCCTAATGGTGGGACAGTAAAATTGTTAGGTTTGAGATATGCCAGCCATTAATCTTTATTATTGTGATACTGATCACAAATAATAGTTGTTTTTCTAGGTGCCATTGCTTGCTTTTTGGTGTTGTTTAAAGACCTATATGCTATCTCCTTAGGCAAAATTATTTAACTTGGCACTTCTGATTGAATCAGTTTGTCAGCTATGATAAAAATCGAAAATCTTTCAGGTCCTGATAGATTATGGCTATGCGCAAAATATGCGCAAAAGATGTAAAAGGGAGTTTGCGATTGAGCAGTATATTTCGCACCTTGTCAGTGCTGGCTATTCTTACTTTCATAGGCTGCTCCAAGCCTCAGTCAGTATTTGTTACCGAATACGGGTTGGGACCTGACAAATGGGCCACTGCTTGGTTGCTCACACGCCATGCAGACCCTAAAGCTTCTTTAAAAGTTGTAAATCAAGGTTCTTCACTTTCTGGTGGGGTTGAGTTTGATACTCCCACTGCCTCTATTCGTAGAATTGGCGATCAGACTGCCTTCGAAATGGCAAAATCTCAGTACACGATTGATGATCCCATTGTTCTAAAGTTGGTGGGAATTATTCACGATATTGAGGTGAATTTCTGGGGGGCGGACAAAACCCAGGAAGCTGAAATAGTAGAGTCGGCATTTAGAGCTTTACAGGAAAAGTATGGAAGAGATTCTGTTCCGGCTAATTGCTATCTGGACTTTTTCGACTCTGTATATGCCGCCTTGTCTCAGGTTGAAAATATTGGTTCGAGTTTGACCCAGGCAGGCCTAATGACTTCTTGCAATCGAGAAGTGTCCACTTCAAATGATGCCCTTGTTAGCGAAATATCTATCTCCACTATCCTGGCGGAAATGCAGAAAGGTAAGACAGTAGCCTTTGTGGATGTGAGGGAAGAGGAAGAATTTTTAGAGGGACATATCCCCAATGCTCTAAATATTACGTTACGTGACCTCGACAGTAGCCATGTGAAAGGGCTTTTGGAAGCAGATTATGTCGTGAGCTATTGCGTTAAGGATTTTAGAGGGTTTGAGATGGCGAAAGCATTGAAAGTGGCCGGGGTTGAGCACTCAGTAATCTTAAACCCATACGGCATAAAAGGTTGGATTGCGCAGGGGTTACCAACCGTTGGCACTAGAGCCTTGAAGAAAGAAGAGGCATTAAAGCAATTGGAACGCTGTGTATCGAAAGGCCAATGCCCAAAATCCAGCTCTTAACGAATGTGGCTGTAGTAAATATAGGTGGGTAAGGCTGAATGAAAAAGCTAATTGTGTTTAGTGCGCTGTTGGTCGCGGTGGTTGCTGCAGTTGGTATTCCGCTAGTTACATGGTGGTCTTCAGTTGGTAATCCGGTTGATTATTTTGGTGGATACATGCCTCCAGGCCAGCAAGCGTACATCTTATCAAAGCTGGCTGGGTTGCTGGCAATTTCACTATTTTGGCTTCAATGTCTTTTTGCCTTGGGTAAGCGGTTTTCAGGGGCGGCTTTTGCTCAGTTTTGCGGGCATAGGTCACATGTGGCTCTTGGGTCTTTGACGCTAATCATGGTTTTGCTTCATGTTTCTTTATTCTTTGCTGCGGTTTCAATACGCACGGGTTCCCCTGCTTGGGGCTTGTTGGTGCCTAAATTTAGCCATGGATATTACAATCAACAAGTCACCTTGGGGTTGATTGCTTTTCTGCTGTTATGTGTGGGCGCGTTTGCTGGTTGGAAGACTGCAATAGGCAGCGAAAAGTGGCGTATTGGCCACTATCTCTGGCTGCTGGTGCTTCCATTGGCTTTCATTCACGCATTATCCATTGGGACTGAGTCGCGACTTCCCATAATGTTTTACTTTTTGCTAGTAATGCCGATTATTTTGTTCTTTATTGGTTTCTTTAGAGTTGGAAATCACTTTCTTAGGCGCTCTTATGTAAGTACTAGATAGAAGATGCTTTGTGTTTTTTGAGTTATGCGGGGTTAGGCAGGATGATTTTAAGACGAAGATTACTGTCTAACCTTAAAATGTGCAGTAGAAGAATAGGGTTTGTTTTCGTTCTGCTACTAAAGGTATATGTGAGCCGAAACTTTAAGGTTAATGGAATGTTTCAGGGTAGAGTAGAAATGAGTAAATGGAGCTTTCACAACAAACGTTGTAAGCCGTACCTTTATGGCTTGGTGCTTACGTTACTTTGTTTGTCTCTTTCCATATTTTCATTAAGTGCCAGGGCGGAGGTTCTACTCTATCCGGTTGCAGAAAAAATCTACTCATCAAAGCTGTACCTTGCTGGGGTTTCGAACCAGCAAGATCAACTTGTTGATATCGAGATTAATGGTTCAATTGCAGCTCAGACGCGAACTAACTCAACAGGTGATTTTGCAGTTTTCGTGACTCTAGCTTTAGGTAGCAATCAAATCCGAGCGCTAATTGGAGATTCAGATATCTCCGGCTTACTAAAAATTGAGCGTGTTACCACTGGTGATAAGGTTCTGGATGGAAACCCAACAGGCGGTGGCAGTGATATTGCGGCCCCGATACTATATTCGCTAGCGGATGGGACAGAAAGTAACCCTGCAACTCTAACAGGCACAGCTGAACCCGGCTCTACGGTTGTATTCTTTGTTAATGGCAGCATGACAAGAAGCATCGAAGTAGATGAAAGCGGAGTTTTTTCTACCTGGGTGCCACTGGAGGACAGCGAAAATGTTATTTCTGCAATTTCTGAAAGTGGAAATGACCAAAGCCCTATTTCAAATAGTGTAAGTACTACATATACCAATACTCTTGGGCGTGAGTGGAGCGGGGAGGTACTGGAAACAATGGTGTGGACACGGGGAGATGGTTCTCCATACACCATAAGTGGCAACCTTAGCATTCCTAAGGATATCACTCTCTGGATTCAGCCTGGCGTGGAGGTTATTGCAGAAAGTGGGAGAAAAATTTCTGTTTTAGGTGATCTTGAAGTAGTTGGTAACACTGTCGATCGGGTTAAATTTCATCCATCTTCTCCTGCCTGTGATGGCGTGAATACAAGTCGGCAGGACTGGTCAGGAGTAGAGATCCTTGCCGGAGGTACTGCGTCAATTGAGTATGCAGAAGTACATTGTGCCTCTAACGGTATTTACTTTAATGGTGGTGATGGTTCAGTAACTGACAGTAGGCTTTTAAATAACCACTCTGCTATCAATATGACAGCGCCCTCTCCAGATACTGCAATATATCCAAAGGTATTTGGTAACACCATAAATGGTAGCACCCACGGAATAAACGTTTTACGTAATAGTCAGCCTCTGATCAGTGCTGCTAATGAGATAACTGGAAACAGTATTGGTATTTATGCCTCTGGTCATAGCAGTGATCCCAGTCAAAACCCTTTACCATTGGTTACCGGCAACAGTATTTATGACAATAGCAGCTATAACTATAGAACTATTTACTTTTCGAATTCTGCCTCGACCACTTTGAATGCCACTGGTAACTGGTGGGGTACCACTGATCCGGGGCAAATTGCATTAAAGATCTATGACTGGACCGATAGTCAAGGCTCTTATCCGGTCGTTGATTACAGTAATTTCCTTGACGGCCCAGGTGGGGATATCGCTTATACTGGTGGGGCCCTGCTCGGGTATATCAGTGAGGATGCCAATCTATCTGCAGACAGTTATCTGGTGCTTGGCCGAGTAGAGGTTGCTGCTGATACGGTTGTCACTCTCGCTCCAGGTACCGAACTGAAATTTACCGGTAACTACCCACTGCTAGTTAAAGGGGAGTTGACTGCAGAAGGTACAGAATCTTCACCTATTAGCTTTAAGCCTACTGCAGAAGCCTGTGATGGAATCAATACACAGCGTAAGGATTGGCCTGGTATTGAGGTTTCTGAAGGCGCTACAGCAACAATAAAATTTGCTGAGATACATTGTGCAACAAATGGCGTTTACTTTAATGGCGGTGATGGTTCGGTAGCAGATTCACAGTTGCTGTATAACTATACCGGCATACGTGCTGTAGCAGTTTCTACAGATGCGGCAATTACCCCGCAGATTTCTGGAAACGAGATCCGCGGCGGTTATAACGGCATCTATGTCTATCGAAATAGTAATCCTCTGATTAGTGGCGGTAATGAAATCAGTGAGAACTACTATGGTGTTTATATTTCCGGATATAGCAGCGATAACACCCAAGACCCAGTACCGGTAGTAACGGGGAATAGCATTTATGGGAACAGCGGTTTCAATTACTACGCAAGTAGTTTTGCGAATGCTGCACTGACGACTCTGGATGCAACTGGGAACTGGTGGGGAACTACTGACCCAGGTCAAATAGCGGTGAAAATCTACGATTGGACGGATAACCAGAGCACTAGTCCGGTAGTGGATTATCGAGGTTTCCTGGATGGTGCCGATGGCAGCTCCGCTTATACGGGTGAGGCACTATTTGGTTACCTAAATACTGATGTTGATCTTTCTGCTGATAGCTACCTGGTACTCGGGCGCATAGAAATTGCAGTAGATACAGCCCTGAATCTCAATCCCGGTACCGAGCTGTTATTTACAGGCAACTACCCGCTAATGATTAAGGGGGAGTTTAGGGCGCAAGGTGATGAAAATGCACCTATCGTATTCAAACCAACGGCAGAGGCCTGTGATGGAGTTAATACGAATCGCAAAGACTGGCTGGGCATTGAAGTTGCTGCGGATGCTACCGCAACGATTGAATATGCGGAAATACAATGTGCCGCTAAAGGTATTTACTTTAATGGTGGTGACGGCTCAGTAAGTAACTCCTTATTTGAAAATAACTATACCGGCATCTATACAAGTGCAGCCTCTGCAGAGGCGGTAATTGCTCCCCAGATATCTGCGAATACCATTCGCGGCAGCGATAGTGGGATATATGTTTATCGTAATAGTAACCCGCTGATTTCCGGCGGTAATGAAATTACTGGGAATACGTACGGTATTTATGTTTATGGGCATAGCAGCGACACCGCCCAGAATCCAGTGCCCGTAGTGACCGGCAATAGCCTCTATGGCAATGGTAATCACAATTACTACACTAGATACTTTTCAGAGGCAGATTCAATTACCCTGGATGCAACAGGTAATTGGTGGGGGAGCACTGATCCTGGCCAAATTGCCGCAAAGATCTGGGACTGGACAGATGATAGAAATAATGGCAATCCCGTAGTAGATATCCGTGACTTCCTGGATGGTCCTGATGGGAGTCCAGCTTATAGTGGAGAAACCATATTTGGTTATATCACCGATGATACCAGCCTATCCGCCGATAGTTACTTAATACTTGGTCGAGTAGAAGTCGCTACCGATACTGTACTAACCATTGCCCCAGGCGCCGAGCTGCAGTTTGCCGGTAAGTATCCACTGGTGGTTGAAGGAGCGTTGAGTGCGAAGGGTGCAGCAGGTTCACCAGTTGTCTTTAAGCCAACAGCAGAAGCTTGTGATGGAATAAATACCAGGCGTAGTGACTGGACAGGTATTGAAGTTGTTGTAGGCGCCATGGCAACAATTGAATATGCAGAAATACACTGTGCCAGCAAAGGTATTTATTTTAATGGCGGTGATGGTTCTGTCAGTAACTCTCAGTTGATCAACAATTATCACGCTATCCACACGGCCGGCCCTTCTGCCGATGCGGTAATCGCACCACAAATCTCTGGTAATACGATTAGTGGTAGTTACAACGGGATTTACGTATACCGTAACAGTAATCCAGTGATTAATGGCGGTAATATAATTACTGAGAATGGCCACGGTATTTATGTCTATGGACACAGCAGTGATACCACTCAGAACCCAATGCCAGTGGTCACCGGCAACAGTATCTATAGCAATAATAGTTATAATTACTACACCAGATACTTCTCCGGGGCAGCACTGACGACCTTGGATGCCAGTGGCAACTGGTGGGGTACAAGTGATCCTGCTCTGATTGCCTCAGCAATCTATGATTGGACTGATAGCCAAAGCTCTTATCCAGTAGTGGATTACCACAATTTTCTCGACGGCCAAGACGGCAGCCCTGTTTATACCGGTGAAACTCTAATTGGCAATATTACAGATGATGTTGATTTATCTAATGACAGCTATCTGGTGTTAGGCCGAATTGAGGTTGCGGCAGGTGCTATCCTGACAATAGCCCCTGGTTCTGAACTGCAATTTTCTGGCAAATATCCATTGCGGGTTAAAGGAGCAATGGAAGCAAAAGGTACAGAGGCCTCGCCGGTAGTTTTCAAGCCCACAGCAGAGGCCTGTGACGGCATTAATATCGGCCGTAGTGATTGGAATGGCATTGAAGTTATGGCCGATGCCACGGCAACAATTGAATTTGCAGAAATACATTGTGCCAGCAAAGGTATTTATTTTAATGGTGGCGATGGCTCAGTCAGTAATGCCCAGCTCCTCAATAATGATACGGGCATCTATACTTATGCTTCTTCTGTGGAGGCAGTGATTGCACCAAAAATATCTGCCAACAAATTCCGTGGAAATAACAATGGAATTTATGTTTCCTACAATAGCTTCCCATTGATCAATGGGAATAACGAGATTGTCGGTAATAAAAATGGCATTTATGTATACGGGCATAGTAGCGACCCAGCACAGAATCCGGCACCTATAGTTACTGGAAACAGTATTTACGAGAGCATTGATTTCAACTATGTAACCAGAAATTTTTCCAATGGGGCTACAACAACCCTGAATGCTACTGGTAACTGGTGGGGAACAGATGATCCGAAGGAAATAGCCTTAGAGATCTATGACTGGACTGATAGTCAGAGCGCCCGTCCAATCGTAGATTTTCGGAATTTCTTAGATGGACCGAATGGTACTCCTGCGTACACTGGAGAAACCCTGTTTGGTTTCATCAGTGAAGATACCGATTTGTCCAATGATAGTCATTTGGTGCTTGGTCGAGTTGAGGTTGCAATCGATGTAAGTCTGACCATTACTCCTGGCTCCGAGTTATTGTTCGCGGGTGATTATCCATTACTGGTAAAAGGTAAACTGATAGCAAAGGGAACTGAAGCTTCGCCTATTATCTTTAGGCCTGAGAACGAAGCTTGTGATGGGGTGAACACTCGGCGTAAAGATTGGCAGGGCATTGAAGTTTCGGCCGGTGCAACAGTGACCATGGAATATACTGAAGTGCATTGTGCTAACAATGGGGTCTACTTTAATGGTGGTGATGGTTCCCTAAGCAACTCTCAGTTAATCGGCAATTACACTGGCGTCCAAACAGCGGCTGCTTCAGCAGAAGCTGTGATTACACCGCAGATATCCGGTAACACCATCCGCGGTAGTTATAATGGCATTTATATTTATCGTAATAGCAATCCACTGATTACCAATGGCAATGAAATTACCAATAGTTACTATGGTATTTATGCCGATGGGCATAGTGGTGATTCTGCTCAGAACCCAGTGCCGGTAGTAACAGGGAATAGCATTTACGATAGTGAAAAATACAATTATTACACAAGATATTTTGCGAATGCGGCGCTAACCACCCTTGATGCTACGGGGAACTGGTGGGGTAGTGTAGATCTGGCCCTGATAGCCTCTAATATTTACGATTGGAGTGATGATCCCAGCTCATCTCCATTGATTGACTACAGTGGGTACCTAAATGAAGACGGTGATAGCGCAGGTTCAGGAGGTACCTTACAGGGGAGGTTAACAAGTGATTTAACGCTCACCGGAGGTGTATATCAGGTACTGGGTGAGCTTGAGGTCCCTGCCGGCATTGTGCTGACAATTGAGGAGGGCACTACAATTTCCCTTACTGGTAAATATTCAATAGAAGTTTATGGTGAATTGTTAGTAACGGGAAGCGGGGCATCTCCAGTAATTTTTATGCCGGTCGTCGAAGCTTGTGATGGGGTAAATTCTGGGCGCTCAGACTGGTCGGGTATTGAAGTTTTATCCGGTGCAACAGCGACAATTGAATATGCCGAGGTACATTGCGCCACTAAGGGTGTCTACTTCAATGGTGGTGATGGTTTAGTTAGGAATTCTCGACTACTAAATAATGCTACGGGCATCCATACAGCGGCCTCTTCTGCAGAAGCAGTAATTGCGCCACAGATAGTTGGAAATGAAGTCCGCGGGAATACTCAAGGGGTTTATGTTTATCATAATAGTGCCCCTGTGATTACTGGTGGTAATGAGATAACTGGAAACAGTATTGGTGTTTATGCCTCTGGTCATAGCAGTGATCCCAGTCAAAACCCTTTACCACTGGTTACCGGCAACAGTATTTATGACAATAGCAGCTATAACTATAGAACTATTTACTTTTCGAATTCTGCCTCGACCACTTTGAATGCCACTGGTAACTGGTGGGGTACCACTGATCCGGGGCAAATTGCATTAAAGATCTATGACTGGACCGATAGTCAAGGCTCTTATCCGGTCGTTGATTACAGTAATTTCCTTGACGGCCCAGGTGGGGATATCGCTTATACTGGTGGGGCCCTGCTCGGGTATATCAGTGAGGATGCCAATCTATCTGCAGACAGTTATCTGGTGCTTGGCCGAGTAGAGGTTGCTGCTGATACGGTTGTCACTCTCGCTCCAGGTACCGAACTGAAATTTACCGGTAACTACCCACTGCTAGTTAAAGGGGAGTTGACTGCAGAAGGTACAGAATCTTCACCTATTAGCTTTAAGCCTACTGCAGAAGCCTGTGATGGAATCAATACACAGCGTAAGGATTGGCCTGGTATTGAGGTTTCTGAAGGCGCTACAGCAACAATAAAATTTGCTGAGATACATTGTGCAACAAATGGCGTTTACTTTAATGGCGGTGATGGTTCGGTAGCAGATTCACAGTTGCTGTATAACTATACCGGCATACGTGCTGTAGCAGTTTCTACAGATGCGGCAATTACCCCGCAGATTTCTGGAAACGAGATCCGCGGCGGTTATAACGGCATCTATGTCTATCGAAATAGTAATCCTCTGATTAGTGGCGGTAATGAAATCAGTGAGAACTACTATGGTGTTTATATTTCCGGATATAGCAGCGATAACACCCAAGACCCAGTACCGGTAGTAACGGGGAATAGCAT
This sequence comes from Microbulbifer epialgicus, assembly GCF_041447265.1. Taxonomy (NCBI): domain Bacteria; kingdom Pseudomonadati; phylum Pseudomonadota; class Gammaproteobacteria; order Cellvibrionales; family Microbulbiferaceae; genus Microbulbifer; species Microbulbifer epialgicus. Next base: position 4,978 of record NZ_JBGMEK010000066.1, on the reverse strand, counting down.
TTATGGGAACAGCGGTTTCAATTACTACGCAAGTAGTTTTGCGAATGCTGCACTGACGACTCTGGATGCAACTGGGAACTGGTGGGGAACTACTGACCCAGGTCAAATAGCGGTGAAAATCTACGATTGGACGGATAACCAGAGCACTAGTCCGGTAGTGGATTATCGAGGTTTCCTGGATGGTGCCGATGGCAGCTCCGCTTATACGGGTGAGGCACTATTTGGTTACCTAAATACTGATGTTGATCTTTCTGCTGATAGCTACCTGGTACTCGGGCGCATAGAAATTGCAGTAGATACAGCCCTGAATCTCAATCCCGGTACCGAGCTGTTATTTACAGGCAACTACCCGCTAATGATTAAGGGGGAGTTTAGGGCGCAAGGTGATGAAAATGCACCTATCGTATTCAAACCAACGGCAGAGGCCTGTGATGGAGTTAATACGAATCGCAAAGACTGGCTGGGCATTGAAGTTGCTGCGGATGCTACCGCAACGATTGAATATGCGGAAATACAATGTGCCGCTAAAGGTATTTACTTTAATGGTGGTGACGGCTCAGTAAGTAACTCCTTATTTGAAAATAACTATACCGGCATCTATACAAGTGCAGCCTCTGCAGAGGCGGTAATTGCTCCCCAGATATCTGCGAATACCATTCGCGGCAGCGATAGTGGGATATATGTTTATCGTAATAGTAACCCGCTGATTTCCGGCGGTAATGAAATTACTGGGAATACGTACGGTATTTATGTTTATGGGCATAGCAGCGACACCGCCCAGAATCCAGTGCCCGTAGTGACCGGCAATAGCCTCTATGGCAATGGTAATCACAATTACTACACTAGATACTTTTCAGAGGCAGATTCAATTACCCTGGATGCAACAGGTAATTGGTGGGGGAGCACTGATCCTGGCCAAATTGCCGCAAAGATCTGGGACTGGACAGATGATAGAAATAATGGCAATCCCGTAGTAGATATCCGTGACTTCCTGGATGGTCCTGATGGGAGTCCAGCTTATAGTGGAGAAACCATATTTGGTTATATCACCGATGATACCAGCCTATCCGCCGATAGTTACTTAATACTTGGTCGAGTAGAAGTCGCTACCGATACTGTACTAACCATTGCCCCAGGCGCCGAGCTGCAGTTTGCCGGTAAGTATCCACTGGTGGTTGAAGGAGCGTTGAGTGCGAAGGGTGCAGCAGGTTCACCAGTTGTCTTTAAGCCAACAGCAGAAGCTTGTGATGGAATAAATACCAGGCGTAGTGACTGGACAGGTATTGAAGTTGTTGTAGGCGCCATGGCAACAATTGAATATGCAGAAATACACTGTGCCAGCAAAGGTATTTATTTTAATGGCGGTGATGGTTCTGTCAGTAACTCTCAGTTGATCAACAATTATCACGCTATCCACACGGCCGGCCCTTCTGCCGATGCGGTAATCGCACCACAAATCTCTGGTAATACGATTAGTGGTAGTTACAACGGGATTTACGTATACCGTAACAGTAATCCAGTGATTAATGGCGGTAATATAATTACTGAGAATGGCCACGGTATTTATGTCTATGGACACAGCAGTGATACCACTCAGAACCCAATGCCAGTGGTCACCGGCAACAGTATCTATAGCAATAATAGTTATAATTACTACACCAGATACTTCTCCGGGGCAGCACTGACGACCTTGGATGCCAGTGGCAACTGGTGGGGTACAAGTGATCCTGCTCTGATTGCCTCAGCAATCTATGATTGGACTGATAGCCAAAGCTCTTATCCAGTAGTGGATTACCACAATTTTCTCGACGGCCAAGACGGCAGCCCTGTTTATACCGGTGAAACTCTAATTGGCAATATTACAGATGATGTTGATTTATCTAATGACAGCTATCTGGTGTTAGGCCGAATTGAGGTTGCGGCAGGTGCTATCCTGACAATAGCCCCTGGTTCTGAACTGCAATTTTCTGGCAAATATCCATTGCGGGTTAAAGGAGCAATGGAAGCAAAAGGTACAGAGGCCTCGCCGGTAGTTTTCAAGCCCACAGCAGAGGCCTGTGACGGCATTAATATCGGCCGTAGTGATTGGAATGGCATTGAAGTTATGGCCGATGCCACGGCAACAATTGAATTTGCAGAAATACATTGTGCCAGCAAAGGTATTTATTTTAATGGTGGCGATGGCTCAGTCAGTAATGCCCAGCTCCTCAATAATGATACGGGCATCTATACTTATGCTTCTTCTGTGGAGGCAGTGATTGCACCAAAAATATCTGCCAACAAATTCCGTGGAAATAACAATGGAATTTATGTTTCCTACAATAGCTTCCCATTGATCAATGGGAATAACGAGATTGTCGGTAATAAAAATGGCATTTATGTATACGGGCATAGTAGCGACCCAGCACAGAATCCGGCACCTATAGTTACTGGAAACAGTATTTACGAGAGCATTGATTTCAACTATGTAACCAGAAATTTTTCCAATGGGGCTACAACAACCCTGAATGCTACTGGTAACTGGTGGGGAACAGATGATCCGAAGGAAATAGCCTTAGAGATCTATGACTGGACTGATAGTCAGAGCGCCCGTCCAATCGTAGATTTTCGGAATTTCTTAGATGGACCGAATGGTACTCCTGCGTACACTGGAGAAACCCTGTTTGGTTTCATCAGTGAAGATACCGATTTGTCCAATGATAGTCATTTGGTGCTTGGTCGAGTTGAGGTTGCAATCGATGTAAGTCTGACCATTACTCCTGGCTCCGAGTTATTGTTCGCGGGTGATTATCCATTACTGGTAAAAGGTAAACTGATAGCAAAGGGAACTGAAGCTTCGCCTATTATCTTTAGGCCTGAGAACGAAGCTTGTGATGGGGTGAACACTCGGCGTAAAGATTGGCAGGGCATTGAAGTTTCGGCCGGTGCAACAGTGACCATGGAATATACTGAAGTGCATTGTGCTAACAATGGGGTCTACTTTAATGGTGGTGATGGTTCCCTAAGCAACTCTCAGTTAATCGGCAATTACACTGGCGTCCAAACAGCGGCTGCTTCAGCAGAAGCTGTGATTACACCGCAGATATCCGGTAACACCATCCGCGGTAGTTATAATGGCATTTATATTTATCGTAATAGCAATCCACTGATTACCAATGGCAATGAAATTACCAATAGTTACTATGGTATTTATGCCGATGGGCATAGTGGTGATTCTGCTCAGAACCCAGTGCCGGTAGTAACAGGGAATAGCATTTACGATAGTGAAAAATACAATTATTACACAAGATATTTTGCGAATGCGACGCTAACCACCCTTGATGCTACGGGGAACTGGTGGGGGATTGACGATCCAGAGCAAATTGCCCTTAAAATCTACGACTGGACTGATGGCCAAGGCACTTATCCTGTGGTGGATTTCCAAGGTTACCTGGATGGTCCAGGTGGTAATCCTGCTTATGCTGGAGAAGTAATTTTTGGTTATATCTCTGAAAATACTGAGCTGTCAGGAGACAGTTATAGAGTGCTTGGCCGGATAGAGGTAGCAGCCGATGCTACTTTAAGTATTGCAGCTGGTTCAGAGTTACTGGTTACAGGTAATTATCCGTTACTGGTTAAAGGCGAGTTGTCTGTAAGCGGTACAGAGGTCTCCCCGATCATTTTTAAGCCAGTAGTGGGGGCTTGTGACGGAGTAAGTACTCAGCGCAAGGACTGGCCGGGTATTGAGGTCGTTGCAGGGGGTACCGCTACCATTGAACATGTGCAGGTGCATTGCGCGACGAATGGAATCTATTTTAATGGTGGTGATGGTTCGGTTAAGAATACTGAACTGTTAAATAACCATGCCGGTATTCGTATGATTGCTGCCTCTGCAGAAGAGGCGATTGCTCCACAGGTATCTAACAATACTATTCGTGGCAGTAATAATGGTATTTATGTTGGCCGTAACAGTGCGCCGTTGATCAATGGAGGTAACGAAATTACCAGGAATATATATGGTATTTATGTTTACGGGTACTCTAGCGACGCCAATCAGAACCCGATGCCAGTAGTGACAGGCAACAATATCTACCATAACAGCAGTTACAACTACTACGCTTATAACTTTGCGAACCCGTTGACTATTATTTTAAATGCCACCGGTAACTGGTGGGGGTCAACTGATGCTGAGGCAATTGTCTCTTCAATTTACGATAGAGATGATAATGCTACTTATTCACCGCTCGTGAACTATGGCAGCTATCTTGATGGATTGAATGGTCAGCCCAGTTATGATGGTGTCACTTTATTGGGTCCGATTACTGAAGATACGGTTTTACCTGCAGGCGCTCACCTGATGTTGCAAGATGTGGTCGTACAGCCGGGTGTTACCCTGACCTTGGAAGCTGGTGCCAGCTTAAAGTCCGCGCCGGATCTTAAGTTACAAATTGCAGGTAACTTGGTAGCCCAAGGAACCGCAGGATCTCGAGCGGTATTTACTTCGGCAGCTGCAACTCCCCAAGCCGGTGAATGGTATGGTATTGAGGTAATTACAGGTGCTACTGTAGATATCGATTACGCCCGGATTGAGGGAGCCATCTATGGAATTGATTTTAACGGAGGGCAGGGCACGGTTCAGCATTCCCTATTCCGTTTTAATACCTATGGTATTTATATTCGTGCTGGTAGTAACCCAATAATTACAAACGGCAATGAGATCACCCTTAATGATTATGGTATCTATGTTATTGGAGATGGCACCGCGACGAATAATCCGGTTCCGGTCATAACGGGCAATAGCCTTTACGGCAATAAAAATTACAGCGTCTATGTAACTGGCTTTGGTGATGCTGCAAATACCAGCTTGGATGTCACCGGTAATTGGTGGGGGAGTGTCGACGAAGCCACTATAGAATCACAAATCTACACCGCGGCCGATACATCCCCGCAAGTCGATTTTAGTGGTTTCCTGGAGGCAATGTCTGGCCAACCTGCGGTA
>NZ_JBGMEK010000065.1:0-24059 GCF_041447265.1 Microbulbifer epialgicus | reverse complement strand
TTCACGGATGGAGAGGAAGCGACAACCACCGATCAGAGCGCTGCTTGATCAGACTGGCTAAACACCAGAATTGACAATAACTCAACCCCACAGAGGAATGGCAAAATATATCAAACTATCGGGAAATCGCTACCTAATGTACCACACATTTAAACAACAGCGCACAAGAAGAGCCAAAGAGCGCACCCGCCAAGTGAGCCCTGACCGGCTCAGCGATATGTCTACTGAAGTACGCAACGCGACTGGCTTGTATATCAGCCTACCTAAAATCAAACACCTCCCACCTCCCACCTCCCACCTCCCACGAGGTTCGTAGCCTCGCCTCTGATCGATTTAAGCGAGTGCGGTATGACATAAAGTCAGTGCAACAGCTAATGGCCCATAATGAAGAGCGAGTTACACAGGCTTATCAAACGGAACATAGCAATGATTATGAGGAGGTCAGCATCTTTTTGAATGAACAGGTGGCGGGCTAAACTAATGCCGGTGCCTATGCCAGCTTTACAGGCTTTGAGCCGGATCAAATTAAACCGATAAAAACTAGAGCTATAGGAACTCAATGTGTGTATCCCAAGTACTGGTATTGCCGATGTGACGTGGGATTTCCTGGAAGCAGGACAAGAAGCCCAAAGCGGCGATAGATCTGTACACATCTTTTTCAAGATCAATAAGTTGGCCGGCATTACCAATATACTGCCAGCCGCTTGCTGGACTATGAAAAGCTGCAAGAGGTTGCCGAGGATTACCCTTAATTATTCTGCCCTGCGGGTAATAGTCGGCATTGAGGTCCAGCTAGCGGTCACCATTCGCTACTTTCAGTCACGATGAAGAAGGCTGGAAGATGTTCTAGGGAGAGATTGATGGCGACACTGCCGACAAGTGTGACAGCTGCTGGTGTGGCTTGGAAAATCTGGTGTGTCACACTGATGTATGGCCGCTTTCGATACAGTAAGGGCTGCAGCATTTTAGCTCGCGGAAGATAGTTCTGTTGAAGTGATTGAGCTGTTGTGCAATCGCTAGGGTCGAATAGCATGCTCTTTGAGGACTTTGATTTGGTGTCGTTTCTTCAGGGGTAGCTAACTGTTATGGGTTCCCATGGAGTTCCTGGCTTGTTTGTGTGGAAGCTTACCAGCCTACATCTAGCTGGCCCCTTCGCAATCATCAAGAGTGTCGGTTGTTGTGTAAACCTAGGATCTAATCGGTGCTCACAGAAGGCTTCCATGAAAGGGGCTAGCTCGGCTCCCACGGCTTGCTGAAGCAATTCCTATGCGCCTCGGCGCAGAAACCCAGTCAATGGTCGGAAGTCTCGTGTCGACCTGAAAGCTCGACAACGGCATTCTTGTTCATTTTGGTGTATTCCTTGGTTGGCTGTTTAGCGGCAGCAAATCAACCTGATACGCCGCTTATTTTCAAGCCCTTGAACACCAGGCCCGGTTGTAACTCATTTTTGCTGCGACCCTAGTAGGAATCTGATTGAGAGTATCGTTTAGTAGTTCAGTATATGACGCATAAGTGTAGAGTTGGTGGGTTAGGTGTAATGGCGTGTAATTGATTTATAGTGACGATGAAGAAGAGCTAGGCTAGGATGTCGCGCCGATTGTGATGAGTGTCCACGTAGTTAGAAATATCGCTTATGTGGCAATTGTGTTTCTAGCTTTGCTGGCAAAGATAGGGGCAAAGTAGCTAGTGCTCGTTGCCTTTGATTAGGTGGTCAGCACTTCTGGGCGGAACAGGTGTAATTTTCTCAGACTCCTCTTGTGTTTGGAGTCGACAAGTTCACATATTGTAAAGAAAGTTGATTGTTATGGAGTCCTCTGCTCAGCGCTCTGTCTGGCAAATTCAGCGAGATGTGATTTACGCGCTATTGGTACGCGAGATGAAAACGCGCTTTGGCAAGTGGAAACTTGGCTACGCTTGGGTGTTACTTGAGCCGGCGCTACATATCATGGTATTGGTGGCTGTTTTTAGTTTTCTGAGGGGGGCACACTATCCTGGCGTTCCTACTGCTTTATTTATGCTGGGGGGGATAGCGCCTTTTCTTTTCTTTAGTCATTGCGTCCATAAAAGTTTGACAGCAGTAGCATCAAATCGGGGGCTGTTTAACTACCGCCAGCTAAGACCTTTCGACGCAGTATTAAGCCGTGTGTTTTTGGAGTTTGCTATTTATGTGGCGACTCTTGTGGTCTTAATGGGGGTATTTGCATGGTTTGGTATTTCAACACGCTTCAATAACTTTTTGCTTTTGGTGGTGGTCAATCTGCTCTTTTTTTTCTTTTGTCTAGGGCTAAGTTTAGCGCTCTGTGTTGTAGGGGAGAAGTTTCCCGAGCTTGCGAAGTTGATCCCCCTGCTTGTGCGGCCCTTGTATTTCATGTCTGGGGTGTTCTTCTCCTTGGAGCATATCCCAGGAGAGTACCATGCCTATTTGGTATGGAACCCTTTGTTACATGTCATTGAATTAAATCGAGAGGGTTTGTTTGCCAATTACAGTGGGATGTTTGGCAGTTTGGCCTATTTGGGGTTTGCCTCGGTATCAATGCTTGCTTTCGGTCTGCTGTGCTACCGAGCAAACTGGCGTGATTTGGTAAGAAGCCATTGATTAGATTAGAAAGCTTGACGAAATCATATCGCACCCCTCGTGGTCGTAAGGTGTTGTTTCAAAATGTCAATGCTATTTTTCCGGAGGGGAAAAATATAGGCATTCTGGGGCGTAATGGAGCTGGCAAATCAACGCTGCTGCGAATTATGGGGGGGATTGACTATCCGGATTCGGGGCGGGTGGTTACCAACCAGAAGATATCCTGGCCAATGGGGCTGGCTGGCGGCTTTCAAGGCAGCATGACTGGGCGTGAAAATGCGGCATTTATCTGTGGCATCCATGGTATTTGGGGTAGCGCAAAGCGCAGGGTAATGGATAAGGTGCAGGACTTTGCTGAAATAGGTAACTATTTCGATATGCCTGTAAGTAGTTATTCTTCTGGAATGCGTTCACGCCTTGCTTTTGGCCTAAGTATTGCTTTTGATTTTGATGTCTATTTAGTGGATGAAGTGATGTCAGTTGGTGATGCGCACTTTAAAAGAAAATGCGAAGACGTAATTACAGAAAAGCGTAAGAGTTCTTCTTTTATCATCGTGGCACATGCGATGCCGGCACTAAGGAAGAACTGTGATGTAGGTATTTACCTTGAGTCCGGAGGACTGACAATTTTTGACACCGTGGATGAAGCTATCAAGTTGTATCAAGGTGAACAAGCAAAGTCTCAATCTCCAAAGGGTGTCGCTACTCCTGCTGTCGAACTTAAGAGTTAATTATGGAAGTTAAGGATCCGCTAGTTGAAGAGCGAAAACATAGCCAGGCAAAAAATGAAAATAACTCACAGAGCTTGCGCGTAAGACTGACTAAAACTTTAAGTGCACTGTTGAATGGGGGACAGCATTCAGTATCCAGCCGTCTTAGTTTTTTAAAAGGAAGGGTTCTTTTTATTGTTATGCCTCTGATTATGGTTAGTGGCTACTACCTCTTTTGGGTTTCTGAACGTTATGTGAGTGGCACCCAGCTGATAGTGAAAGATAGTGCTTCATCTCAAACGGCTTCTCCCGCTTTAGGTTTATTAATTCCGGGTATGGGAGCTGATAATCAGGATGCCTTCTTGGTAGTGAATTATATTCAATCACTAGATATGGCGCTGTATTTGAATGAGAAACTAAAATTGGCAGAGTATTACAAGAGTACCCGCCATGACCTTTTCTCACGTTTATCGGTTGATGCGACTCAGGAAGATTACCTTGATTATTACCGAGAGCATATAAGCATCGCTCATGATGAAGTAACAGGAATTATCACAATAGAGATGCAGGCTTTTGACCCCGCTTTTGCAAAACTATTGGCTGAGACTGTAACCCAGAAATCTGAAGATTTTGTCAATGCGATAAGCAACCAATTGGCTGATAAACAAGTAGCCTTTGTAAAGAACGAAGTTGAGTTAGCACAAAGTAAGCTACGCATTGCCAAGCAGGAGATTCTGGACTTCCAAAATAGTCACAAAGTAGTGAGTCCTGAGGAGCTCACTAAAGGTATCAGCACTATTATTCAGGGATTGGAGTCGCGCTTAGCAGAGCAGCGAGCACAGCTTACTGCCGCAAAGACCTACCTCAACGCTGATTCCTCGCAGATTATCTCCATGCAGGCAGATATAGACGCTATTGAAAATCAAATAGAATTAGAAAAGGTCCGTTTGGTTGGTATGGGGGATGATGAAGGGGATCAGAAACTCAACTTCCTAGGGGCACACTTCCAAAATTTAGAGCTTGATCTACAGTTTGCGACTGATGCTTATGCAGCCTCCTTGAAGGCTTTAGAGACTGCTCGTATGGAAGCTTCTGGCAGACTTAAACACTTAATGGTGCTGACCCAGCCGTCCTTAGCTGAGAAAGCTGAGTACCCTCACAAACTATATAACCTTGCCAGTCTCGCAATAGTTCTATTAATGCTATATGGGATAGGAAAAATGCTCATTATCACTGTTCGTGAACATAGAATGTAGGGTCGTTCGTGATAGCTGGGCCGTATGTACTAGCTTGCTGGTAAATTTTCGCTTAGAAAGATTACACAAATGATTACAGGAAAAATTAAGAGCTTTGGGGTGGGCCTTGGACTATTGACCTCGGTTGCCTGTATGCAGACTACAGCATTTGAGACCCAATTAATTGATGAAACCGCTCCCTCAGAGCTATCTCAAAATACAACTCCAGTTTTTGGTGCATCATTGTTCCAGGGGGGATTTAAAGATCAGCCATTTATTGGCTTTAATCCTGACTACCAAATTACAGTCGGCGACCAAATAAATTTGCAACTTTGGGGTGCTTATAGCTTTAGCGCGACATTACCAGTAGACCCCAAAGGTAATATATTTGTGCCGGAAGTGGGTCCTGTGCACGTCGCAGGGATAAAAAATGGTGCCCTGAATGACTTTGTACTCCGACATGTGAAGCGTGTATTTAAGAATAATGTGCAAGCATATGCAAATTTGGAAGCAAGTCAGCCGGTAAAGGTATTTGTAACTGGTTATGTGAATAACCCTGGTTTATACAATGGATTTAGTTCGGACTCTATTCTTTTCTACCTTGATAGTGCTGGTGGGATTGACAAATTAAGTGGGAGCTTTGTCGATATCAAAGTTATGCGCCGAGGAGCAGAAATCCAAAAAGTCAATCTGTATAATTTCTTGGTAGACGGCATTATGCCGGCACTTCAATTGCGCAGTGGCGATGTTGTGGTAGTTGGGGCACGCAATGGTTCGGTAACTGTTGAAGGAGCAGTACAGCAAGCTGCGCAAATGGAGTTCACAGGGCCTTATACTCAGCTTGGAGAAATGTTACTTGTCACTAAGCCAGATCCTCAAGCGAATTTTGCCCGAATTACCCAAGTTGTTGATGGAGTTCAGCAGGCAAAGTACATGTCATTGACTGATGCTATGACAACACGTCTCTATCCTGGAGCACAAGTTGAGTTAGTAAGAGATAACGACATTCAGTCAATATCTATACGTGTATCAGGAGAACTCGATGGCCCGGCAACCTATGTGCTGCCCTATGGTGCAACACTAGATGAGCTTTTAGTTCAGTTGGACTTCCGTGCTAATGCTGACAGAGACTCTATTCAGCTGTATCGAGATAGCGTTGCTGAGCGTCAGCGCGCAGCTTTGAATCGTTCATTAGATGCCTTGCAAATGGAAGTTCTCACGCGCCAGCCTAATACAGACCTAGAAAAAACTGCACAAAAAGACAGTGCCATGATGATTCAGAATTTTATTGAGCAGGCTCGCAAAGCAAAACCTAGGGGGCAAGTGGTAATTGCCAATAACCCCAACGCAGCAAATATGCTGCTTGAAGATGGTGATGAGCTTGTGGTGCCACTTAAATCTTCAACTGTTTCAATTGTGGGGGAGGTTATCTTTCCAACCTCGCTGGTTTATAACAAAAAACGTACTTTGGAAGACTATATAGAGCTGGCCGGTGGATTTGCTAACAACGCTAACCGAGATGAGTTAGTTATTTTACATCTCGATGGCACTGTTAGTCGTATCGACGATAGGGATTTTGATAATCGACTAGGGAATCGTTTGCGTCCGGGAGATGAAATTATGGTTATGCCGAAGATTCAGTCGAGTGAGCTGCAAGTTACCAAAGATGTGACAGAAATACTTTACCGCATCGCTGTTGGCACTGCGGCTGTTTTATCCTTCTAGGTTGGGATATGCGTATATTAAAGATACATAAGGTTGGCTTCTTTTTTGCTACTACAATGCAGAGGCCATCTTTTCTGGATGTTCTAGCTGATAATAATAGGTGTGATGATCTGTAAGGAAAGAGCAATACAGATTCTTAATCTAGTGTGTAATTATTCACGTCGAAATTTATTTACTAGAGGTTAGATACACTGCGCTACAGGGATGTATTCACAGCGCGTCTCGAGTGCAGTGTATTCTTTCCTTCTGACCCAGTAGTACTGGATCTGTATTACTTGTTAACCATGCAGAAGCACATTGGTATTTATAACGTCAACAAAGAGTTTGCAGATTAGGGCGATCATAGAAATTGAAGGGTGGGGAAATGGTTGTGAAGGGATTTTCTGAACGGAAAGGGATAATATTAGCTGGAGGTTCTGGTACACGGTTGTACCCGTTGACAAAAGGAGTTAGTAAGCAGTTGATGGCGGTTTATGACAAACCAATGATTTATTACCCATTAACTACACTTATGCTGGCCGGGATCAGAGATATTTTGATCATTACAACACCGCAAGAGCAAGTGCTCTATCAGCGCTTGCTTGAAGATGGCGCACAATGGGGGATAAACCTCTCCTATGCTGTGCAACCATCTCCAGATGGACTGGCTCAAGCTTTTATTATTGGCCGGGAGCATGTAGGAAATCATAATAGTGCTCTCGTATTGGGTGACAATATTTTTTACGCTCATAGTTTCAGTCAAACACTTCAGCTGGCAGATTTTAGGTCGAATAGAGCTACTGTCTTTGGTTATCGCGTAGCGGACCCTAGAGCTTATGGAGTAGTAGAGTTTGATGAGAAAGGAAAAGCTATTAGCCTTGAAGAAAAGCCAGATAACCCAAAGTCTAATTATGCAGTTACTGGCTTATATTTTTATGATAAGCAAGTTTGCGATATAGCGAGGGATATCAAGTCCAGTGCTCGTGGCGAGTTGGAAATTACTGATATTAATAAGGTGTATCTAGAGCAAGATCTCTTGGACGTAGAGTGCCTTGGGCGTGGTAGTGCTTGGCTGGATACTGGTACACACGATAACTTGCTAGACGCTGCACATTTTGTACAAACTATTGAGCGCCGCCAAGGTCAAAAAATAGCTTGCCCAGAAGAAGTCGCTTACCGGAAAGGATTTATTAGTGCTGAAGAGCTGGAGGCTCAAGTACAACCTTTAATGAAAAGCGGCTACGGTAAATACCTTATGCAATTATTGATGGAAAGCGGGGAAATTTCATCGTTAAGTAAACGTAGATACGCTTAATATGTAGATAGCTCAAAAGCGCAGAACTGGACTATTTTAGAGCTAAATCGGAGCATTGCCTATGGGTGGGCAACTCCATCATTTTTACTTCAAAGTAGTAGAGTGTTGATCTTCAACTTTAGCAAACATTCAAAGCAGTATGAATATTATCGAAACAAAAATTCCTGATGTAAAAATAATTGAGCCAAATATTTTTGGAGATGAGCGAGGCTTTTTCTTTGAGTCTTTTCGTGATGATATTTTTAATTCAGAGTGTGTGAAGCGAGTTTTTGTACAGGATAACCACAGTAAATCATCACAAGGAATTTTACGAGGACTACATTATCAGACTGAGCAGACCCAAGGTAAGTTGGTACGTGTAATACATGGCGAAGTTTTTGATGTTGCTGTAGATTTGCGAAAAAGCTCCCCCACTTTTGGGCAATGGGTTGGAGTGTGCCTCTCTTCAGAAAATAGACGTCAGATGTGGGTACCGGAGGGTTTCGCTCATGGTTTTTATGTGACTAGCGAGTGTGCCGAGTTTGTATATAAGTGCACGAATTATTACGCACCAGAGTACGAAAAGTCCCTCCTTTGGAACGATCCAGACTTAGGAATTGCCTGGCCTCTTGTTGATGATCAATTACCTCAATTATCACAAAAGGATCGCGACGGAAGTAATTTTGTGGATGCTGTGTACTTTGCCTAAAAAACTTAGTAAAAGATTTCTTTTATAGGGTAATTGTTATTTCACTTTGTGCAGAAAACCTCATCTGTCAAATCACTTTAAATTTCAAAAGCTGCGGTGTAGCTAGGTCACCGTATTAGTATTATTCGGGCAAATTGGAATGGCAAATAAGAAAATTCTTATCACTGGAAAAAATGGTCAGCTAGGGCGTGAGCTTCAAATCCGATGCCCTATAGGGATTGAAGTAGTAGCTCTAAACCGCAATGAGCTGGATGTTTCTAATAGCCATGCTGTCCAAAAAGTCATTCGGGAGGTGCGACCGGATATCATTATAAATACAGCCGCTTATACCGCAGTCGATAGAGCTGAGCAAGAACCAGAGATCGCTTATACGATTAACTCAAAAGGTGCAGAGAATCTTGCCAGGGAATGCAAGAAGTTAGATATTCGATTTATCCACGTATCTACAGACTTTGTTTTTGATGGGAAAAAATCTACGCCTTATACGGTAAACGACCAAGTAGTGCCTCTTGGTGTGTATGGTGCAAGTAAGGCTGAAGCAGAAGCCGTTATTCAAGAATTGCTGTCAGATGCGATAATAGTTCGAACATCATGGGTTTATGCCGCTCACGGAAACAATTTTGTTAATACGATGTTACGATTAATGTCCGAGAGAGAGCAGTTGGGCGTAGTGGCAGATCAGGTTGGGACGCCAACTTGGACAGGCACTCTTGCAGAAATTTTATACAGATTAGCAGAAAAACAAGATGCAGTGGGTATTTACCATTGTACCGACCTGGGCGTGGCCAGCTGGTATGACTTTGCGGTGGCAATATTTGAAGAGGCAAAACTCCATGGGCTGCTTCCTCAAGAAAAAAAATTAGTTATCAATGCAATTGCTACCAGTGATTACCCAACACCAGCGGAAAGGCCAGCATACAGTGTCCTAGACAAAAGTAGGCTGCTTAGCGAACTGGGGATTGAGTTAAAAAATTGGCGAGAATCCCTCAAACAAGCTTTTTCAACTAAAGCTGAATTGCATTAAGTAATTTATATAATTAATTGCACCATGCGTCAAACTTAAAGATATTGTGATTAATAGTGGTACAAAAATGAAAAACTTATTGGTAACTGGTGGCGCTGGATTTATAGGTGCTAATTTTGTGCATTATTGGGTTAAAACTTATCCACAGGATACTGTGGTGGTTCTAGATGCATTAACTTATGCAGGTAATCTGTCGAATTTAGATCATGTTAAGGATAGCCCTAATTTTATTTTCTATCATGGTGATATTTGTGATACTTCTTTAGTGGAGACTCTTCTTAAGGAGTATCATATTGATACCTTAGTTCACTTTGCAGCAGAAAGTCATGTGGACCGTTCTATTAGTGGGCCTGATGCATTTATTGAAGCGAATATTGTAGGGACCCATAGTTTGCTAAAAGCAGCAAAAAAAACTTGGTTGAAAGAAGGGCTTAATAAAGAAACACATCATTTCCACCATGTCTCAACGGATGAGGTGTACGGTACCTTAGAACCTAATGATCCAGCATTTAGTGAATCCACGCCGTACGCACCCAATAGTCCTTACGCCGCTAGTAAGGCTGCATCAGATCACTTGGTACGTGCATACCACCATACATACGGGTTAAAGGTAACTACTAGCAACTGCTCAAATAATTATGGTCCCTACCATTTTCCAGAAAAACTAATTCCTCTAGTTATAACCAATATCCTACGAGATTTGCCATTACCAATATATGGCGATGGTCAGCAGGTCCGTGACTGGCTCTATGTGGAGGACCATGCTCGTGGTATTGACTTGGTAATTAATAAGGGGCAACTAGGCGAGTGTTATAACATTGGTGGGATCAACGAGTGGACCAATATCGATATTGTTAGACTAGTTTGCGAGCTGATGAATAAGGAGTTTACTGGGGACTCGGTATTTGCCGAAAAATATCCTCAGGCGCTATCTGCTATAGAAGGCAGGGCACAGGAGTTGATAACTTTTGTGCGGGATAGAGCTGGCCACGATCGCCGTTATGCTATAGATCCTCAAAAATCCAATACTGAGTTAGGTTATCAACCACAGGAGAGTTTTGAGACGGGTATCCGTAAGACGCTCAAATGGTATTTGGAAAATGACGGCTGGTGGAATTCCGTAATGGATGGAAGTTACCAGAACTAGATTTTTGCTCAGTATGAACGGAATTAACGGGAAGAGGTAATGGGGCTGATACTGATAAAGGTCTATAAATCGATCTGAAGGATTAAAATTTCAAGGGGCAAACACTACATGTAATGAAAAACACTGATAAAAACATCTAGCACATTGAGTTAGTTCCAGAATAGTTCTTATTTTTTAATTGAGTAGGAGGTGTGGTGAATGAAAAATTTTGATACTTGTAGGGCATTTATTAAGACGCCAAGAGTGATCCTTATTTACGCTCAAGAGCTAAGAGATTTTCGATAAGTCCATAAATTATATGTTTCTGGAAAAGGCAGCTGGCGCTGCAGCGGCTCCCATGAATGTGTAATTAGGTGGTGCTCGGTTTTCTGGGATATCTACAGGGAAATATCAAATAGAAGTCGAAAGACGATGAGAATTTATCCCGCGGAAATTACAAATCGAGGAATTCTAATAGTTATTATGTCGATACTGGTGGGAAAGGAATGGTTGTGTGTACATCTTCTGGGAAAGCCTGATAGCCATGTAGTAAAGGAGGATTTACAGGCTATGTTAGAATGCTTGGAGATAGGTTTATTTAAATAAAGTTCGATGGGTGTGCTTATAAATAGCTTATGTAAAGTTGAAGCACAGTTACTTTTTTGAGTTGAAATAGAGTGTTGAAGTTTAGTTGTGGTCTTCATAGGTTTCGTAGATAAAGTTTATGAAAATAGTAGTGGTGGGTACAGGTTACGTTGGACTTTCTAATGCGGTATTACTTGCACAGCATAACGATGTTGTTGCTGTAGATATTTCGGCAGATAGAGTAAATTTAATTAATGATAAAATTTCTCCTATTTTGGATGATGAGATAGAAAGTTTTTTGGCTGGAAAATCTTTGAGTCTAAGGGCTACCGTGAATAAAGAGCGTGCCTACCGCGATGCGGAATTTGTGATAATTGCTACACCTACAGACTATGATCCAATAAAAAATTACTTCAATACTAAGTCAGTAGAGTCGGTGCTTCATGATGTGATAGCTGTTAATCCTCAAGCGACAATGATAATAAAGTCCACGGTTCCCGTAGGATTTACTCAGCGAATGTGTGAAGACTTAAACTATGAAAATATCTTTTTTTCCCCTGAATTTTTGCGAGAAGGTAAGGCGCTTTACGATAATTTACATCCTTCTCGTATTGTGGTTGGTGGGCTATCTGAAAAAGCAAGGGAGTTTGCCAGGTTGTTGATGCGGGGGGCTAGAAAGAGGGATTCCCCGATTCTCTTTTGTGATTCTACTGAAGCGGAAGCAATTAAGTTATTTGCGAACACATACTTGGCTATGCGAGTTGCATATTTTAACGAGCTAGATACCTATGCAGAAAGTCATAACTTGGATACTCGTCAGATTATCGAGGGGGTAGGCTTGGACCCCAGAATAGGTATGCACTATAACAATCCATCATTCGGCTACGGCGGATATTGTTTACCAAAAGATACTAAGCAACTTTTAGCAAATTATCGTGATGTACCAAATAACTTGATATCTGCCATTGTGGATGCAAATACCACCCGAAAAGACTTTATCGCTGAGTCGATTATCAAAAAGAATCCTAGGGTTGTTGGGGTATACCGACTCATAATGAAGGCTGGATCTGACAATTTTCGTTCATCTTCAATTCAAGGAGTTATGAAGCGTATTAAAGCGAAAGGAATTGATGTAGTAGTCTATGAGCCTGTTATTGAAGATAATAATTTCTTTAACTCTCCAGTTATAAGGGATTTGGAGGAATTTAAGCAAATATCTGATGTGATTATTACTAACCGAATTTCAGACGAATTATCTGATGTAAAGGGTAAAGTTTATACCCGCGATATTTTTGAAGCGGACTAAAATTTTAGTTCTGAATTGCATCTCGATATCTATCTAAGGTGATTTTTGTGGTGAAGCCTATAGTGTTTGTACATATTCCTAAAACTGCTGGAACTAGCTTTCGTTGGGGGGCTGATTCTTTTTTTGGTAAAGAAAACGTCTGTCGAGATTATGGTAAGAAGTCGCTAGAAACCAGCGTGATTGTTAGAGATTGGCTTTCTAGTGAGAAAGATGGTTGGATTTTTGAAAGAGAGTTTATAAGGCAGGGCTACCAGTTTTTAACTGGCCACTTTAATGCTGCAAAGTACATCGATATATTTGATGCTGGGAGAGTGATTACCTTTTTGCGTGATCCGATACAAAGAATTGTCTCTGAATATAATCATATTGTAAGAAATACAGGCAACGAAGTAAGTTTTGAGAGCTTCTATCGAAATCCTGAATATATCAATCGACAGCTTCGTCTTGTAGGGCGAAGAACTTGGACAGAATTTGGCTTTATTGGATTTGTGGATGCTTATCAGGAGTCTTTATCTTTGCTTAACCGGAAATTCAATATCGAGATTCCTTATCTACATAAGAATATAGCTAAGAGTGAAAGGGTAGAACCACAGCTACTTTCAGCAGAACAACTGCTGGAGCTGCGGAGTCTTAATGCAGAGGAACTCGATTTTTACGATCGTGCCCGTATCCAGTTTAATTGGCGCATTCGCCTTGCTAATGCTGATCAAAGTTTTGTATGTGGTTGTGTTACCAAGTTTGAGGCAGGGAGGCTAAAAGGCTGGGCGGTCTCTGAGGATGTAGATGAAGCGGTATTGGTACAACTCAGAGTAGGTAAAAGGGTAGTGGCTGAATGTAAGGCCAATGAGTACCGGCCTTATTGTAAGGCTCGTGGCCTGGGACGAGGGGGATTTGTAGGGTTTTCCTTGGAGGTTTGCGATGTGGTAGGCCCTGACGATGTAGAATGTGTTGTGGCGAGTACAGGGCAGCCCTTACCATTCGTAGATTTTGACTGGACACTTCCTAGTATTTAATAGGCTTTCTTAAGTTTGGTATTTTGTATGAAAGTATTTCAGATAGGTTTTAATAAGTGTGGTACAACAAGTTTGAATCACTTTTTTTCACGCAATGGCTACAAAGCTATCCACTGGGATTATGGGAATTTAGCTCTAAAGCTTGAAGAAAACTCTCAGCTGGGACGACCACTGCTGAGTGCTTATGAAGAGTATAATTTCTTCAGTGATATGGAACTGGTTACTTCCGAGCGATGTCTATATGCCTTTGAAAAATACTTCCAGGAACTGGATCGGCAGTACCCTGATTCTTATTTTATTTTAAATACTCGTCCTGTAGATAAGTGGATAAATAGCCGATTAAAGCATGGTGGTGGAAGCTATCTGAGACGTTTTCAAGATATTTATTCTTGTGATCGTGAGGAGGTTATTCTCCACTGGAAACATGAGTGGTATAGACATCACTCTACAGTACTTCAGTATTTTTATGGACGTGAGAATTTCCTTTTATTTGATATTGAAACAGACGGTGGAGATAAGCTAAAGAGTTTTATTGGTTGCACAGAGATTAATGCTTCGTATTATGGTCATACTCACAAAACTGCCTAGTAGTGTTATTAGTGAGTCGATAGTAGTAATTAGAATCTGGTATTTGCAATAATTCCGCAAGTGCTCCTAAATATATACATATTTTGTAATTACCTATTAAACTGTGTTAGTGACGTGTTGACACTAAAAAGTGCCCTGTTGGAGTGAGAATGAAGCTTGGAATCGCTGCAATTTTTAAAAATGAATATGACTATATCTTGGAGTGGATTGCCTATCACAAGTTGATGGGAGTCGATAACTTCTATATCGCAGATAATGTCAGTGACGACGGCTCTTCCCAGTTACTTGAAGCGCTAGATTATCTAGGAGTAATCAAAAGAGTCCATTTCCCTAGGGTGGGAGATGTTGGACCCCAGGTACCCGCCTACAACCATATTTTAAATTACTATGGAGGAGAGGTAGACCTTTTAGCTTTTATAGACGCGGATGAATTTATTGTCAGTACAAATGAATTGAGCCTAAAAGAAAACCTGGCAGCTTTTCATGCTATTGAGGATGCCGGTGCTTTGGCACTTAATTGGCGTAATTTTGGTTCATCTGGGCATAAAGTACGGAGTGCTGGGCCGGTTATCGAACGCTTTAGGCGAGCATCGAAAAAAGACCATGACTTCAATCGCCATATTAAGACAATTTTGAAACCTAGTATGGTTCAAAAAATGAACATACACGAGTGTACTCTGAAGTCCGGCGGCTATTATTCAGGTAATCTGGAACCCACCAAATTCGAAAATGGCGCCCCATCGGAACCAAAAACAGTAGATGTTCAATATAATCGAGTACGCATTAACCACTATGTGGTTAAGTCTCGCCAGGAGCATATCATCAATAAACAGAGGAAAGGGTCTGGCGCGGGCAGTGCTGGTAGACAAAAAGGCGAATCTTATTTCAGGGCTCATGACTTGAATGATGAGCTAGATGATATTATGTCCAGCTTCGTTGGGGATGTGAAACTGGTGATCAAAGAGGTGGGTGAACAACTGGAAACAAAATCTCCCTATCTTTGCTATGGAAAGGCTGTGGTGAATGTGACGCCAGAAATCATCAGCGGTTGGGCTATATCAGAATTTGAAGGGCCTCTAAAAGTTCGCTTATTGATAAATGAACAAGAGCATTTAGTTAAGGTTGATTGCCCGCGGCCGGATGTCCTTAGAAAGGGAATTTCTAGCCATTTAAACTGTGGTTTCCGATATAAGCCGAGTAGGGTATTAACGCCTGAAGATAAGGTCGAGGCATATATATACGGTACGTTTTTAAGTGCAAAGGTACATTACTCGTTTGAGTCCGTTTCTTAGCGCTTTATATCGATGATATTTCTTACTGCTAACTTAAACATATATTAAACAATATGAGTCTATGTTTGATTTCATTTCAGATAGATTTACTACAATTATTGAGGGGCTATGTCCCTGAAAACATGGAATAGATAGGCCAAATACCGTGGTTAAATTTATAAAATCCCTTTTTAGTATCGATTTGCTCTCCGATCTTGTACCAATTGTCGATATTGAGCCTGTTGATGGAGGTGGCGAAGAGCTTCATTGGCGCTCTCTTGGTATAGATCCACAATTTTCTTTACCTAAAGGTTGTCTTCGACGGGGTTGGTACATGTTTGAGTTACGACTTATACATAACCGAAGTAGCGCGAATGCGAGCCTTTATGTGAATACAGGCTCTGGCTTCAGTGAGGAAGAGCGCTATTCGTTGAGCTGCATTTCTGAACGAATAGTAAAGCGAGTCCTATATTTTCCAAAGGGTGTACAGGAGCTTCGTTTTGACCCGATGGAAGAAGCTGGATTATTTAGTATCGCTCAGCTGCGGTTAGTACCTCTGATGCCTAGATTTGCATATAGTTTGCTTGCCAAGCGTTTGATAGCCAAGCACCCTCGATTCAGGAAGTTTAATAGGGGGGAAGTGTTGGCGAATCTAAAAAATGAAGCTATAGAGCAGGGGGGCAATTGGGTTGATCTTGGTCTCTCTTATTATGCACAAACGTTTAGTCGCAAGTGTACGGGTTTGGAATATCAGGAATGGATTGATCAGGTCGAGGCGTTGAGATTGCCCAAGTCGGAGCCAGTAACTGATACTGATGGGCCATTGATTTCAATTATCCTGCCGACTTACAACACGGAGGTCACACTACTTCGCGACTGTATCAATTCGGTACTGGCGCAGTCATACTCTAATTGGGAGCTTTGCATAGCCGATGATGCCTCTCCAGAGTCGGAGGTAAAGGCATGTCTAGAGGAGTACCAGTCACTTGATCCCCGTATCCAAGTGGTATTCCGGAAAGACAACGGACATATTTCGGCAGCGAGTAATAGTGCCCTCGCGCTGGTAACGGGTGAATATGTCGCTTTGCTGGATCACGATGATACACTCGCACCATACGCACTGCAGAAAATTATCGAAGCTATAGCTGATAACCCTAAGGCACTACTACTCTACAGTGATGAGGACAAAATCGATGAACTGGGCCAGCGTTTTGCTCCCCACTTTAAGTCGAATTGGAATCCAGACTTGCTGCTGTCACAGAATTATATCTGCCATTTGACAATATTAAAGGCCGCACTTGTTGAGAATGTGGGGGGCTTCCGTCTGGGGGTTGAGGGTAGTCAGGATCATGATTTGTTGCTGCGCTGTATGCCATACTTGAATGCCGATAACGTAGTGCATATTCCAGAAATACTATATCACTGGCGGGCAATCAGCGGCTCTACTGCGCAGGCGGGCAGTGCGAAAATTTATGCTGAGACAGCAGGGCTGAGAGCAGTGAGTGATTATCTGAAAAGTCAAGGATTGCAAGCTGCTGCAGTGCCAGGTACAGTCCCAAATAGCTATCGGGTGCGTTGGGCTATACCTGAACCTGCTCCGTTAGTTAGTCTGTTGGTACCTACGCGGGACGGGGTCGATATTCTAAAGCCTTGTGTAGAAGCGATTTTGTCTAAAACAAACTATCCGAATTTTGAATTGCTGATTTTAGACAATCAGAGTAGCTGTGAGGCCACTTTGCACTTTCTAGAAGAGGTAAGCGCTTCCGATTCCCGGGTCACTGTGCACCGCTGGAACCATCCATTTAACTATTCTGCAATCAACAATTTCGGTGTTGAGCTCGTAAAAGGGGAGATTATTGGGCTGATCAACAACGATATCGAGCCGATTAACGACGACTGGTTGAGTGAGATGGCGGGCCAAGTGTTAAGGCCCGAAATTGGTTGTGTAGGAGCCAAGCTCTATTATCCCAATGATACCATCCAGCACGGCGGCGTAATCCTTGGAATCGGTGGTGTTGCGGGTCACGCCCACAAGTATTTCAATCGTAATGAATACGGTTATTTTTCACGCCTGCACTTAGTACAAAATCTCTCGGCAGTAACGGCGGCTTGTCTACTGCTACGCAAAAAGGTGTTCGAGGAAGTAGGAGGCCTGAATGAAGAAGATCTAGCCGTATCCTTCAATGATGTGGACTTATGCCTAAAAGTGCGAGAGGCAGGTTATCGCAATCTATGGACCCCTTACGCAGAGCTCTACCATCACGAATCGGTTTCTCGTGGCGCTGATGACACGATGATCAAGCGCCGTCGGGCGCAGCGAGAGGCTGAATACATGCGCAGCCAATGGGGGGATCTGCTAGATAAGGATCCAGCGTATAATCCCAACCTGACTTTGGTGCATGAGGACTTTTCATTAGCGTAATTGTTGGAGGGTGTGGTATTTCGGTTGCTATGCCTTCGCGACTCTGAGTTACTGGAAAAAATGAGACTTGGTATTTGGTGCAGGCTGAATTCATGTGTTTTTTCAGAAATGCTGTAGACTTCGCTCTCTACGTCAGAGAGCGGAGGCTCGGCGGTATAATTGCGTCGGATTTGGCATAAGCCGCCTTTGCCAAAGTTGTGGACAAAAACAACCACTTGCATCGGTAACCAGAGCGACGTCCTGACCTTATGACTCTTCCTCAATTATTTATCGCTGGCATCTTCGCCCTAGTTATCGGTTTGCTGATCTTTACGCGCTTCCGGCCGTCCTTAGTATTCGCCTCGGCCGCAGGAGCATGTTTCTTAACTGGGCTGGTATCTGTTGAGTCAGCGTTACAGAAGGGCACTAACCCAGGCCTCGTGACATTGGTCGCATTATTGTTGGTATCGGTGGGGCTGGAGAAGGCTCGTTGGTTGCGAGTGATGTCAGGAGGGCTGATCAAGGGCTCCCTCAAGGCCAGTCTGGTGAGGCTTTCCGCTGCTACGGCATTGAGTTCGGCTTTTCTAAACAATACGGCGGTGGTGGCAGCTCTTGCATCTAGTGTTAAAGGGCAGCGGCATTTGCCACCTGCCAAACTTTTGATGCCGCTATCTTATGCAGCCATTCTTGGAGGGACTCTTACCCTGATAGGGACTTCCACTAACCTGATTGTCAATAGTTTTGTGCTGGATCGTGGCTTGCCAGGCCTGGACTTCTTCGTCTTTATACCAGTAGGGTTGGCTGCAACTTTAGTAGGGCTGACTGTACTGTTGCTGTGTAATCGTTTGCTTCCTGAGGGGAGCGTCACTGAAGAACCTATAACCGAATATCTGTTGGAAGCAGAAGTAGTGGAGAATTCCCCTCTTGACGGTAAGAGTATTGAGCAGAACCATTTACGTCGCCTGGAGACTTTCTACCTGATTGAAATAGCGCGTGGTGACCAGGTAATCAGCCCCGTGGGGCCGTCGGAGATAATTCGTTGTGGAGATAAATTAATCTTTAGCGGTGATGTACGTGACCTTGGGCGTCTACAAGATATAGCAGGCTTACGCCTATTCGCGCTGGAAGATGAGAAACTTGATCTAAATCTTACCGAAGTGGTGATTACTCCAAGTTCCAGTATTCTTGGACAAACCCTAAAAAGCTGCAAATTTCGTACCCGTTTCGATGCAGCAGTGGTTGCTATGCGTCGCGGTGGTGACCGCCTGTCGGGTAAGCTTGGTGAGATAGAGCTACGTGCGGGAGATGCTTTATTGTTGGCGGTAGGGCAAGACTTCCGGCACCACTTAAATATTGATAAAAACTTCTATGTCATCAGCGGGACAAAAGTACGTCGTGAGCTGTCCAGGCGAGACAATTGGTTGCTGGGGCTGGGGTTTAGTGCAGTAGTGGCCGGAGCCGCTCTTGGATATTTCTCATTACTAAAGGGATTAGTGGTACTACTTGGCGGTATGATTGGTTTGGGTATGGTGTCGACAACTGAATTGCAGCGACGCTTTCCATTCCAGATTTGGCTGATTATCGCTAGCGCGCTCGTGTTGGCTGAAGCCTTTTCAGGTAGTGGCCTAGCGGATGCGTTAGCCAGAGGATTACAGGGCTTACTTGCTGACTGGGGGCCATTAGCCGGCTTAGTGGGTATTTTTATACTGACTTTAATACTCACTGAGTTAATGACTAACAATGCTGCTGCAGCCTTGGCTTTTCCCTTGGCGTGGAGTTTGGCAGAGAGCTTCGGGGTCAATTGGATGCCTTTTGTAATGGCGGTAGCTTATGGTGCTAGTGCCAGCTTTTTAACCCCTTTTGGTTATCAAACCAATCTGATAGTGCAAAACCTAGGGGGATACCACTTGCGAGATTTCTTGCGCGCAGGCTTACCCCTCACTATTGCCTATTCAGTAACCGTTATAATACTACTGCCAATCGTATTCCCTTTTGAGGGTTAATGTTTTTGGAATCTGATTTGAGCCTTACCAGCCGTTGGTTAATCGTAGAAGAGGGGCCAAATCCCTCTACCGACTATTTTATTTTGCCGTTTCTCACTGATATGAGAGTTAGTGTGGAGCGTGTTAATTTTCATGAGCTGGCAAATGAGGAGAGATTGCAAGATTCCAATTTAATATTTGTTCGTTATCTGCCGTTCAAGTGGCAATCTCTTCTTAATAAGAACCTTGAAAAGATCTCCGGAATATATTTCTTTATAGATGATGATTTATTTGATTGGCAGGCTTTTTCCTCTATGCCATTTCGGTATCAAGCAAAGATTTTCCGATATAGCTGGTTAAGGCAACGATGGCTAAAATCTGTTGGAGCTCAACTCTGGGTGTCAACTCATTATTTACAGAATAAATATGTTAAATGGGCGCCTAAATTAATAAAGCCTAAACCTTTGATTGATAGCACTGAATCATGTCTGACTGTTTTCTATCATGGTTCGGCATCTCATCAAGAGGATATTCAATGGTTGCGTCCTGTTATTCAGGAAGTTCTTAAACACAATCCCAGGCTAACATTCGAAGTAATTGGAAATGCAAGTATAAATCGTCTTTTTGGTAGTATGCCACGTGTACAGGTATTGCATCCAATGAACTGGCCAAATTATCTGTCCATGCTGCAGAAGCCAGGTCGTACTATTGGCTTGGCACCGTTGTTGGACTTACCTTTTAATAGAGCCAGATCCCACACTAAATTTTTTGATATTACTCAAGCAGGTGCTGTGGGTATTTATGCTGCCGGCGATATTTACGAAAAAGTGGTATACCATCGTAAAAATGGGTTATTACTAGCCATGGATCCAGCATTATGGGTAGATGGCATTCTTAGTTTGGCAGAGGATGATGCACTAAGAGAAAGTTTGTTGGCTGAGGCAAAAAAATGTCTATAATTGGCCACTGTTCTTTAGGCCTAAGCCGATTTCGTAATCTCGAGAATTTTCTTGAGAGCCCTTGTCAGTATGTCTTATTTCGGCCTGCGAGCTCAACAGAGTATATGATTGGCTGGGGGCTTAAAGCAACTGCAATAAAGGCAAAGAAAATCGCCGCTCGGGTCAATCTTCCTTTTATTAGTGTAGAAGATGGATTCTTACGCTCTCTGGGGTTGGGAGTTAATGGTGCATTAGCACATAGTTTAGCAGTCGATAAAACGGGAATTTACTACGATTCTTCCAAGCCTAGTGATCTGGAAACCTTGATACTAGAAGCGGAGTTTTCCTCTGAGGAACTAGAGCGTGCAGAGGAGGGAATGGAGCTACTGAGGACTCATAAGCTTTGTAAATATAATCAATCTATAGACTCCCCATTTGAATTCTCGGGAAAGCGTGCAGGAATCTTGGTCGTAGACCAAACTTTTGGTGATGTTTCCGTTCGGGCTGGGCAAGCGTCTGAGCGGCACTTTCGGGAGATGTTAGAGGCTGCTATTGAAGAAAATTCCGAAGCTGAAATCTTTATCAAGGTGCACCCTGATGTCATTGCAGGGAGGAAGCGAGGGTACCTCTGGGAGCTGGCCTCAACGAGAGGCTGTAGGATTATTTCTGAGAACTTTTGTCCTTGGTCAATATTTGATCAGGTAGATAAAGTATATGTGGTAACTAGTCAGCTCGGCTTTGATGCTTTAGTCGCTGGAAAAGAAGTACATTGTTTTGGATTACCCTTTTATGCGGGGTGGGGGTTGACTAAGGATCGGCAAAATATAGGGCGCCGCAATGTTAACCGAACTCTGTCTCAAGTGTTTTTTGCCGCATATTTACGCTATTGCCGATATATTAATCCATATACAGGCCAGCGCTGTGAATTTGAGGACACGGTCGCGCTTATTGGTGAACAAAAAAGACAATGGCAAAGATTTCAAGGTTCCTGGGTAGGAGTGGGATTTTCTCCCTGGAAGAAGAGCTTTATCCCCAGTTTTGTTGGAGCCAAGCGCAACCTTACATTTGTAAGAAAGCAGAAACAGATAGCTCACTTCCCTGAAAATACTAATATTTTTATATGGGCAAGCCGAGTTACCGACTCCCTATATAAGGATGTAAATCAATCGCGCCAAAATCTTTGGCGTGTAGAAGATGGGTTTCTACGCTCTACTGGATTAGGTGCAGATCTGGTTGCCCCAATTTCCCTGGTTTTTGATGCTTCCGGCATTTACTTTGATGCCAGAAGCCCGAATGATCTTGAAACTATTCTGAGTGAAACTGCTTTTAGTGAGCCGTTACTAAAGAATGCTAGAGATTTACACTCAAAGCTGTTATGCAAAGGGGTCACTAAGTACAATATAGGTGGTGAAATTAGTCTGCCAGCCTCTACAGGTAGGCGTATAATTCTAGTTCCAGGACAAGTAGAAAGTGATGCGTCGATTGCGCACGGTTCCCCAATTATAAAGAGTAACCTGTCTCTTCTTAAGCATGTAAGAGAGGCAAATCCGGATGCTTATATTATTTATAAACCGCATCCAGATGTCGTAGCTGGGGCTCGCCATGGAGCTTTACCTAAAGATTCAGAGTTAATTTATGACACATTTATAGCTGATGGTGATATATCTTTGCTCCTAGATCAGGTTGATGAAGTGCACACCATGAGTTCGCTGACCGGTTTTGAAGCATTGTTGCGCAATATAAAAGTTGTAACTTATGGGTTGCCTTTTTATGCTGGTTGGGGGTTAAGCGAGGATCTCCTACTTTCCAAAAAGAATTTTGCGGAGAAAGATTTTGAAGATGTTAGAGCACGTCGAAGCCGCAAACTGAATTTACATCAATTAATTGCTGGAGCTCTGATCCTTTATCCTATTTATGTGGATCCTAGATCTGGTGATTATATAGATGTGAGTACTACTATTGAATTGTTTGATAAGAATCGATCTCGTGAAAAGAAAAGTAGTATTTTTCATAAGGTTTTTTGCTGGTATCGGAGTAAGTTTTTGCGTTATTGATCAAGATTTTATTGTATTCGCTGCATTTTTGTTTATTGTGATCTAGTAAAGTTTACATTGGCATGCTGTGTATACGCAGCTGTTAGATGAGGTTTGTGGTTGGAGGGAGTTATGTTGCAACCCATATTAAGCCTGACATGGAAGGTTCCAAAATGGCTGTTTGAGGTAATTAGCTGGGGGAAAAGCTTTAAGAGTAATCCTATCCTAGGCAATTATGTGCTTAATCGTTGTGGGCTACATGTATTTAGAGTACTGGTGGCTCACTTGCTTTTTAGGTTTCGTTTATTTCTTCTTTCTCCCCTCGTTCCTTCTCATTACCGACGGGAGTTTATTGAGAATGGGTACATTCTAATCGAAAACTTCTTACCTAAAGAAGATTTTTATAAACTATCTGGGGAGCTTAATAGATTTGAGGGGCCGGTTAGGGAAATTGTCGAGGGGACAACAATAACTCAAAGAATCTTTATGGATTCAGAAC
The DNA here is from genome assembly GCF_041447265.1 of Microbulbifer epialgicus. NCBI lineage: Bacteria > Pseudomonadati > Pseudomonadota > Gammaproteobacteria > Cellvibrionales > Microbulbiferaceae > Microbulbifer > Microbulbifer epialgicus. The sequence goes on along the minus strand of NZ_JBGMEK010000065.1, from coordinate 1,066 downwards.
AAAGGTCTAGGGCTCAAGAGCTTAAAAAGCTAGTGGAGAATCAATTCCTGAATCATTTGATGCGATTTTGCTCATCAAAAAATCGTCCTCCTTTATTTTATATTGAAAATCTATGTAATCATGCAAATGTACATCCTCGGCCGGATCCTCAGCGTGATCTTCATGTAGATACTTTCCATCCCTGTGTTAAGGCGTGGTTATATATAGATAATACGAGTGATGAGAATGGTTCCTATGTTTATGTTCCTGGCTCACATAGGCTCACTTGGAAGAGGCTTAAGTGGGAGTACAAGGAAAGTCTTGAAGCTTGTAAAAAAGGTGAAGATCGGTCTTCAGGGCGGTATTGGGATGGGTCTTTTCGGGTGAGTAAGGACGATCTTGAGGAAATGGGTTATGTTGAGAAAGAATTATCTGTACCTGAAAATACCTTGGTAATCGGTAACGTTTATGGTTTTCATCGCCGAGGAGTTGCACTTAAAAAATCAAATCGTATGACAGTTTGGATGCAAGCTCGGAATAATCCATTTAATCCATTGTTTACACCTTTCCCTAAGGCCACTGCCAGAGCGTTTGAAGGTGTTTGGAAAAAGGCTTTAATTAGGCTTGATCGGAGAAAAATTGAAAGTGGCGAACAGCGCAATTTTTTTGGCTATTTATCTAGGGAGTATTCGAGGAAAAGCACCGATTCTAAGTAGCTTATAACTGTTTATTTCAGATGATTACGTGATTTTAGGGAGCGACTGTATAATCTAGGTCAAAATTGCTAACGTTCAGTTGTAATCTTGGCTACGAAAAATTTTGATATGATATTTTACTGACATATTCGCCCTCCTTCTCCTTATAGTATGACGCGCTCTATATGTTTACAGGGCCTAGTTCGAAAATTTAAATAGTCGACCCTGAAAAAAGTCGCTAGGCCTTGCGGTACTAGGACTACGTGGATATATGACATAGCCATTTCGACCAGTTTTCGCTATTCTGATCCAAATTTCTGGTCGAAATGCTCAAGGATAATGATGCTCACGGACACCGATCAGTACCAACAAACCAGCTTTTTTGGCACCGA
>NZ_JBGMEK010000064.1:0-24207 GCF_041447265.1 Microbulbifer epialgicus | reverse complement strand
TTGTAATTAGCCCCCTCAGGGGGCTTTCATCATACCACCCGCTATGCGGGTGGTTGCTGATTTTTAGCCGTATTGATATCCGGTCGGCCTACACAATAGTAATCAAAGCCGGCTTTCTGCATTTCGCTTGGCTCATATTGGTTGCGACCGTCGAAGACCACTGCTTCAACCAGAATAGATTTTAGATCGTCAATGTCCAGCGTTTTAAATTGTTGCCATTCTGTAGCGACGACCAGGGCATTGGCACCCTGAAGCGCGTCATACTTAGAGTTGCAAAGTACAAGATCATCTCGCGAGCCATAGATACGCCGGCATTCATCCATCGCTTCCGGGTCAAAAGCCCGTACTTTCGCTCCACTTTCCCACAGGCGCTCTAATAGAACACGACTGGGCGCTTCGCGCATATCATCGGTATTGGGTTTAAAAGAGAGGCCCCAAAGAGCGAAAGTCTTCCCTTTTAGGTTATCTCCATAGTGGCCCAGGATTTTCTCAGCCAAATAGTGCTTCTGGCGCTCGTTGCGAGACTCTACAGCGGAGAGAATGTCGGCTGAGAGCCCCAGCTGCTGCGCTGAAGCAATCAGGGCTTTTACGTCTTTTGGGAAACATGAGCCACCATAGCCAATACCGGCATAAATAAACTGGTAGCCAACTCTTGGATCAGAACCAATCCCTTTTCGAACAGCCTCGATATCTGCCCCGACCTTATCGGCGATATTAGCCATTTCATTCATAAAGCTGATTTTGGTCGCCAGCATACAGTTGGCTGCGTACTTGGTAAGCTCTGCACTCTTCACATCCATTACGAGAATTTTCTCGTGATTGCGATTGAAGGGGGCGTATAGGTGGCGAAGTTTCTGTTCGGATTCGGCTTCAGAGGTACCTATAATAATTCTGTCTGGGCGCATGCAATCCGCAACCGCGGACCCCTCTTTGAGGAATTCCGGGTTAGAAATAATATCAAACGCTAGGTCGCTTCTGTTAAGTTCGGCTAACTGCTCTTCAACCGCTGCTCGAACTTTATCTGCGGTTCCTACAGGAACCGTCGATTTAGTGATAATGAATTTTTTACCATTCATGTGCCGAGCAATTGTCTTGGCTACAGTTAGCACATGGCTCAAATCAGCAGATCCATCCTCATCAGGAGGGGTGCCTACGGCAATGAAGATCAGTTCCCCATGCCCAACACCGTCGGCGGCATTGGTAGAAAATGATAAGTTACCCGTATTAATCCCGTTTTTTACCATTGGCTCAAGGCCTGGCTCATAGATAGGGATATGGCCCTGCTTCAGTCGATCGATTTTCTCATTGTCGATATCAATACAAACAACTTTATTACCGGCTTCTGCCAGTACAGCGGCTTGCACCAAACCTACATAGCCGGTGCCAAAAACGGTTACGTTCATCAGTCAGACTCAATCATTTGAGGAGTGATATTTTGGTGTACCTGCTGGGAAGGAGAGCCAACATATTCCACCGTATTTTTTTCAAGGTAGCTCCGGGCCAGCAGGATAGCGAGTGGGGCCCAATAGAAAAACCAAATGTAGTTAGGTTTGACCAATGGCTGCTGAGCATAGATCAACATTGCCAGTGTACCGAATAGGAACCAGGCAACGTATAAGCCCGGTATCCAGCTGAGTATCTTTTCTTTAGTCATCACCGCAGACAGGGCCCCAAGCCCCTGCCAAACACAGGCTGCGATACCCAGCAGGCCGCTAAACCGGGCTACATCTAGAAGGTAGTTGTGGGGGTGGGGTAGCATATGATTTAGTTCGATAAACTGTTTGTGCACCAAGCCAGAGCCGATTACAGGGGAGAGCATAAATTCATCAAAGACTTTGCGCCATAATTCCAGGCGAACTGCATATGCGTTACCTCGGTGAAGCAAAGGAAGGTCACCAAACACAGCCGAGTAGGTGATTGGAATAATGGCAAAAAGAGCAACCAAGACAAATGCTTTCAGTAGCCGGGATGGAGTGACCATTGCTGCAAGCAGAATAGCTAATCCGACCATAACAATAGGGATTTTGGTTTGGGATAGTAGAATATAAACAGCGGATGTCACTAAACCAGTCCAGGATACCCAGCGCCAGAGCCGTGAAGGACGGGTGAGGCCATAGCAACAAAATAGTGCATGAAAGCCAAATAACATACCGGTCTTATCAATATTACCTTCCAGGGAAATGCCCCCAATGCGGTAAAAACGCTGAAATCCGCCATCAATTCCGTAAGCAATTAATGAGGCAAGTCCGGAAATAAAACCTACCGTAATTATTGCAAGTAGTAGCCTTCGTAAAAGCATATCTCCATATTGCTCTAACAGTATATGGATCGCACAGTAAAAAATGGCAAGATAAAATAGCAGTTTCCAATAATATGTTGTTTCGCGTATAACATCGGCATTGTCACCATCTGCCCAGAAAGTGGAGAGGGTCAATATAAAAGAAAGGCTACAGAAGGCTGCAAATTGCCAAGAATAAGCAAAACGGTAATCTCTTCTCCAAAGGAGTAGTAGCAGCGTTGCAGGTAATAAGGTTAAATAGAAGGTGGTTTGAACACCTGACTCCTTCGGAGCCAAGTAAAAACCGCAGAGTAAAATGAATAAACCCAGATATACGGTACGGAGTAGACCGATAATCCACTTGGAATCCTGGTGTAAATAGCGTAAAGGGGCCGTTGGGCTGTGGTTACTTCCAGATTCTTGCATAATTACATTTGCACTCGCAGCAATGGGGGCTGTGATGGGGTGCTCATTGATTGCTAATAGACACCGTAGTGAAATTTGGGGGGAGTCTAAGGTCGTTGTTGCCCCTTAAATAGGCAGTATGCTGAGAATTTGGCACTACCTACTGCCTGCGCTAAAGGTGAACTGCTCTACGAGCACCGCACCTATAGGGTGTGAAGGTTATACTGGATAGTATAGGGGTTCAACCGCTCGATAGCCTAAGGTAGCATACGCTCTATGTTTAGGCTCGTGGTGCTTAGAGCAGGAGGGCCTAGTTATTCTTTTTGTATTTCAAGGCAATCTCTTGCAACTGACTGTTTGGTGTTTCCTCGACGGTAATCGTGCGCATGAAAAGCAAAGTGCGGCGTTGACCAGTGGCCTCCGCAGTAGTTATGTGGGTGAGGTCAATAGCTATGACGTTTGTCCATCTATTACGGCTTCGAGTATTCTCCTGGGGCGAGCAAGTGAGTTATCCAGTTTTCCGAAGCCGGATTTTCTTATAGGGACTGGCCGCCGAAGTCGCCTGCCAATGCTGGCTGCGCGACATCGTTTTGGGGGGCGAGCAGTGGCTATTAACCTCCCGCAGTTGCCTTTCCGCTGGTTTGATTTTGCAATTGTGCCGGAGCACGACCGCCCCCCGCCTCTGGACAACATTATTCTCAGTCAGGGCGCATTGACAGAGCCTTTGCCTGATCGGCCAGTACAACCGGGGCGTGGCCTAATTTTACTTGGGGGCCCCAGTAAGCACTTCTCCTGGGATGTCGAGTCCATAGGTCATCAAGTTGGGCAGTTATTACTGCAGCCCTTTAATTGGCAGATTTCTGATAGCCGCCGAACACCAGAAGGGACAATGGCTTCTATAGCTGCGTCTGCAAGTAATGTTCATATCGTGGATTGGCGCTCCTGCTCTCCCATGTGGTTGCAGGAAGAGATGTCAGTAGCTGAGCAAATCTGGGTGAGCGAAGACAGTATCTCAATGATATTTGAATCGCTGCAAAGTCGTGCCAGGGTAGGGATCATTCGGGTCCCGAGCCGTTCAAGGGCAAATAAGGTGCGGGCTGCAGTACAGAGGTTGGTAGACCAGGGGGTTGTTAGCGATCAGAAAGAGGAGGTGTCAGTTCGGTCTGAAAGGGAGCCTCTTGACCAATATCTCTTGTGTGCCCGGGCTTTGTTACGCCGTAGTGGCCTACCTTTCCGTTAACGTTTAAGTCCCTGAGATTCAAATTTTCTCCATGGTGTGCTTTTATCGGAAAGCTCCCACTCCACCCTCAACCACATTCGCTGGATGCGTCGTTGAATATAGCGTTTGGCAAAGAAGTCAGAGACTTGTGGGAGTGGTAAAAAGGATGCGCAGCCAAGGCCGTCAACTACGTAGATCTGTAGCTTCCCTTCCTCTTCACGTACAACCAGGTTATGGGCAATCAGGTTTTTGGTCAGTACGCCGTACTCCAGCAGCCATTCTGTGAAGCGCTCAAGCGCAGACTGTACCTCGCCATTTAAACCGTGTTCATTGAGATACTGGCGCAAAGTGGGCGCAGGATTTCCTTCGCTATCCAGGATAAGATCCGTGACCACACCTGGCCCCAGGTTGGTTTGCTGTATCCCATACCAGCGCGGTAGGTGACGCCAGAGTCCCTTTTGCTCTTGCTGTAATGCCCTTTGTGAATAACCTTCCTGTTCGCGCAGGTTATCATCAAAGTATTTTTCCCCGCGCCACCGCTTATACCAGGGCGCGCGTCCAAGCAATTCCATAGTGCGTCCGGGGCGCATTATCTTTATACAGAGAAGCGGCTCCTGGGGGTGGCGGTAACAGAAGCGGTTGCCGCCGCTGGCAAAGGGCTGACTTTGGCCTAAATCAATCACTGCTGGTTCCGAACGACTCTTGAAGCATGGTTTTATAGACTTCGATGGTGTGCTCTGCCTGGTGCTCAAGGGTAAATTCTCGAGCGAGGTTTACCTTTTGCGGTCCGCTGTTGAGTAACTCCTGAGTGCGGTCATATAGCGCTTGTGTATTGCTCTGCTCTACTAACCCCTGGGGAAAGCAAACACCTAAGGACTCTGCGGGACCGCCAATATTGTATCCAATAATGGGTGTTCCCATGGCAGCTGATTCTATCACGGTTCGACCGAAGGGTTCGGGCCGTTTGGATAGGTTATACACTAAGCTGGACTCTTTGTACCAAAAGCGAATATCACTGCGATGCCCAACAAAGGTGAGATGGCTGTCTATCCCCAGGTTTTTTACTTTTTGTTTTAGCTCCTCCTCATAATGCCTCTTATTAGATTCGGCCCCACCGAGTATGACCCCGTGAATATCATTGCGGTTCTTACATAAACGCTGAATAAGCTCAATAAAATCTTCTTGCCCTTTCCAGCGAGTTAATCGCCCAGGTAAGAGAAGCCAGTGTTTGTCGCGCAGGTTGGGGAATTCCCGCTCGATGCCTTCTCGCCAATCATCTGGGGGAAGTATGTCGGGATTGAACTCATCAGTATCGACTCCGCGATAGATGATCTCTGGTGGCCGCTGCAAGTATGCTTTGTAATTGTCCAGCAGGTAATTATTTACACACTCAGAGATTGCTATCACCTGCTCGCAGCTGGCCATAATAGCGCTGTAGCGATTGACAGAGTAGAGGCCATGTGCAGTGCTAATCAGGCGTGGGCGTAGGGCCGGGTCTAGCTTTCGCCAAGCGAGATAGGTCAGCCAGGCGGGAACTCGGGAGCGTACATGCAGAACATCGGGCCGCTCATGAAGAATAATTTGTCTAAGCGGTCTAACCTGTAGCAAACTACTAAGAGACTTTTTATGGATTGGCAGTGTAATATGCCTTGACCCTTCGAGCTCCAGCTGCTTGACCATAGAGCCGCCACTGGATACTACAGTAGATTCATGGCCGGCATGAACCAGTGCGCGCGCCAGGTCGAGAGTACCTCGCTCCACTCCCCCGGAGTTCAGGGCAGGCAGCAGCTGCATAACTTTGATGGATTGTTTCACAGGATATTTATGTACTGGTTAGTATTTTGGCTTTTTGGCTAGGTGCCAGCAAGTTGACTCGTTGACCACCGGTGAGCGGAAAACCGAATATTATAGACATACCATTTTGAGGGGTATAGGCTGCGCTGCTATTGCCGCCCCCTAACTATAGTTTTGGTTGTTTGTGGAGTTTAAATTGCGACCACTGTTGGATATTTGCATCTGCACATGTAAGAGGCCTGAACAGCTTCGCCGTGCCCTGCGGAGCCTCGCTGAGCTTGAGTTGCCTGCGGATGCCGATGTGGCGGTGACGGTAGTTGATAATGATCCTGAAGATAGAGCGGGGCAGGCAGTAGTTGAGTCCCTTACAAATGACTTCCCCCTGCAGGTACTTTACGCTCTCGAGGAGCGTCGAGGAATTCCCTTCGCACGCAACCGATGTATTCAAGAAGCCCAAAGCAAGGGTGCAAACTACCTTATCTTTATTGATGATGATGAGTGGGTCGCCCGAGACTGGCTTGTTCAGTTATTTCAATATGCCCAAGAGCTGGGTGGAAGCGCAGTGGTTAACGGCAGTGTTGTACGGGAATTGCCCGAATCAGCACCAGCCTATTACGCAAAGTTTTTTTCCCGCAGGCGGAGGCAGACAGGGGATCGGCTCACCTATTGCGCTACCAACAACGTCCTTATCCCTATGACGGTTATTCGTGAGCTAGGCCTGTCATTTGATGAGCGAGACCCATTCGGAGGGGGAGAGGACGTATTGTTTTTCACTGAGCTTAATGCCAAAGGTGGAGAAATCGTCCACTGTGTTGAGGCTAAGGTCTTTGAATCTGTTCCCGAGAGCCGTGCAAATTTGCGCTGGCTTTCCCGTCGTAAATATTCGGCAGGTATTACCCTTGCGAAGCAAAAGCTGCTATCGGGCCGCAGCCGCTTTGGCATATTGATGTCAGCGCTATTCCAGCTACTGATTGCAGGGGTTGCTTGTCTTCTTGGGGGGGTCTTTGGCGGCCGGCGCTTAGGTTCCCGGCCCTGGCTGCGTCTGTGCCGCTCGGTTGGCATGGCCTGTGGGGTATTTGGGGCCCGCTCGGATTTTTACCGGATTGTTGACTGCTAAGAATTTATCTTCCGGGCTTCATTTGTATATTCTGCATGTAAGATAGTCGCCTGGACCTCTGGTCCTAGTTGCAAATAATTGCCTTTTCGTGACTCCTGGATATATGCAGACTTTCTACTCCTGGCTCTTCCGCATCATCTTACCTTTTGTTTTTTTACGCCTTTGGTGGCGTGGACGCAGTCAGCCTGCTTACCGCCAACGCCTCCGTGAACGACTAGGTCGGGTTCCCAAACGTTTGAGCCGCACCCCGTTAATATGGGTCCACTCTGTATCTGTGGGGGAGACCTTGGCCGCAGTACCGGTGATCTCCGAGCTGGCGGTGCGGCATCCAGAGTGGCAATGGCTGGTGACTACGAGTACGCCTACAGGCTCCGAGCGTGTGAGCGAGGCTCTCCATCCTATATTGGGGGGGCGCCTACTGCACTACTACCTGCCATACGACTTGCCTGAATGCCTGACCCCATTTCTGAAAGCTCTGCGCCCCAGTATGTTAGTTATTATCGAAACTGAGCTTTGGCCGAATCTGTTGCGTATTTGTCAGAAGCAGGGTATTCCCAGTCTGCTGGCCAACGCACGTCTCAGTGAGAAGTCTGCTCGAGGTTATGGCAGATTCCCCGCTTTTACTCGTTCCATGCTTGGCAACCTGAATAAAGTGGTGGCCCAGTACCGAATAGATGCTGAGCGCTTCGTATCCTTGGGGATGCCGCAGGAGCGAGTGGTTACCAGTGGCAATATTAAGTTTGATCTGGAAATTGACCTGGGCCTGGTAAGTGAAGCTCAAGCTTTGACCCATCAGTGGCGAGGACCTTCTAACCGCAAAGTGTGGTTGGCAGCCAGTACTCATACCGGCGAGGATGAGATTATCCTGGATGCTTTCTCAATATTATTGAAGGAGTTTGAAGACTTGCTTTTGGTTCTGGTGCCCCGCCACCCTCAACGATTTGATGATGTAGCCCGCTTGTGCCGGGAGCGTGGTTTCAGGGTGGTTAGGCGTAGTGAGGATGCTGCTCCAGCGTCTCGAGATCAGGTACTCCTGGGGGATACCATGGGGGAGCTACTGCGCTTCTATGGTGCCTGTGATATGGCTTTTGTCGGTGGCAGTTTGGTCCCGGTGGGTGGCCATAATTTGATCGAGCCAGCGGCCTGGGGGGTGCCGGCAGTTTCCGGGCCCTATTTGCATAACTTTGCTACTGTGGCTCAGTTACTCAGAGAGGCTGGTGGGCTCACCGTTGTGGAGGATGCTGAGGCATTAGCTTTGCAGTTAAAAGGTTGGCTACTAAGCGATGAGAAACGGAAGCTTGTGGGCCACAGGGCCAAGGTGGTAGCGGGACAGAATAGTGGAGCCTTGCAGTGTCTACTCGGGGAAATAGAGGGGCAGATGCTTGCTTTGGAATCAAAGTGAGCGAACCCAGGGGCCGCTCACTTTTACTTAGAAGACCTGAAGCACTTACTTGGATGGCGCCGGTAGACTGGACGGGCCAGTTTCGGCTATACGGGATACATTGTTTGCCGGGTTCAGCATTGCATCCAGTTCCTGCAGGTCCTGAGGTGAAAGTAGCCCCGCTACCTGTTTGAGGTTTAGTGTATTGAGTATGTAGTCGTATAGAGAATTAGCATAGTCTGTTTGCGACTCAAACAGAGTTCGCTGGGCCAGTAGAACATCAACGATATTCCGCGTTCCCACTTCATAACCGGCTTGAGTGGCATCCAGGGCGCTTTTGGCGGAGACCACAGCCTGCTGCCGCGCTGCCACACGGGAGACATCGGTCACTACCGCGCGGTGCAGGGTGCGCGTAGTCTGGATAGTGTTGCGTTCGGTCAGGTTGCGCAGATCCTGGGCCTGGAAGGACAGGTTGCGTGCTTCACGGCGACTTGCACTAAGCAGGCCACCAGTATAGATGGGGACATTTAAAGTGATAGCGGCAGTTTTGAGGACATTATCTTGGTCAAATGGGTAGGTATTACGTCGCGTATCACCAGCCTGGATAATCTTGTCGGTTAGATCACCGTTGGCGGTAGTTCTGTTGTAGGTAAGTGAACCTGTCAGGGTAGGTAAATGTTCACTGGCTGCGGAGCGGGCATTATAACGGGCAGCTTCTGCATTTAATCTTGCAGCCTTTAAATCGAAGTTATTGGCCAAAGCAAATTCTACCCAGTCTGCGCGCTCTGCCGGCACTGGAGGTGCTACTTGGAAGGTATCTACGAGAGGCGCAACCTCATCGTGGTAGCCGCCAGTAAGGACCGATAGGGCATCAAAGTCGCTGAGCAGATCGTCTTGGGCGGTTAGGCGGCGTGCTACGGAGCTATCGTAAGCGGCTTGGGAGTCGTAGACATCGGTGATTGCGGTCAAGCCCACTTCAAAGCGTTGCTGGGTCTGTTCCAGCTGCTTGGCTAAAGCCTGCTCCTCAGCGATGGCGGCTTCCAACACATCATAGGCCCGTAATACGTCGAAATAGGCGGTGGCTACGCGGATCATCATTTCCTGCTGGTCGGCACTGAACTCAGCAGTTGCGACCTCGGTGAGTTTTTTGCCCTGTTGGTAGTCAAACCAAGCTGGCGCGTCGAAAATGGCCTGGGTGAGTTCCGCGACATACCCTTCATTATTGGTGGTGCCGGTTGTTCTAGAAAAGAAGTCGACAATTTCAATATCGACTATCTCGCCAGTGTTCGGATCTGTCTGCTCAACAGGTATAGTTCTAGTATTTTGGATATCCCTTTTTTGTCTAGCGATATCAATGGACGCTCTTACTTGCGGTAAAAGTGGCGCACGAAGTAAGTTCTTCGCCTCAATCCCCGCATGATAAGTGGCACGATCGGCGGCCAATTGCTGATCGTTATCCAGCGCTTGCATATAAATATCCCACAGGGTGTCGGCCTGGGCCTGCATGGCGCCGAATCCGAGCAGGGCGGCGGCGAGTAGTTTCTTCAGTGGACGCAACTGGCGGCCTCGCGGCTCTGTGTGGTTACTTCTTTTCATCTGTTTCAACTTCCTGTGGCGGGTGCGGTCTTCAAGCTTTAAAAAGTATTCGGAGCGGCACTCGAGCTATGGGCACTCGGTGGGTTCCTTTGGCTCGCATGGTACAGTGGTGCTGCCTGTCTCCCCAATCAGCAGTCGCGAGAGTGTACCCGCGGCCAGCCTGAGCGTCGAGGCGACGCTTTGGGCTTTTTGGTATATCTTCGTTAAACCGACGCGAATGTGCGTTTACCGGTAACTGTCTGGCTGTATACGGCAGCATTGAATAGGGTTAAGGCCCTATATTGCAATAGACGCATCATCGAAGTATTTGGATGCGGCAAAAATTATGCAGGATAAGGCAAGGACCTATCGCACATGGAACAAGTGCGCAACGAAAAGCCGATACCTTGGCAGCGGGCCTGCCATGAATGCGACCTTTTGTTGACTGGTGGGTTGGCCCCACCTGGTCAGAAGCTGGTTTGTCCCCGCTGTCGTTGCACTTTACACCGCAATGCCAATCACAGTATTTATTTCACCATTGCGCTGAGCCTGACAGGGCTGTTGTTATTTATCCCCTCTGCGAGCCTGCCACTCCTCAAGTTTTCATTATTCTCATTTGGTGCCGAGAATACCTTGATGAATGGTGTTCATTCCCTATTTAAAGCAGGGTATTTCTGGCTGGCGTCACTGGTGTTGTTTTGCAGCGTGCTAACCCCCCTGGGCAAATTTCTGCTGTTGTTATTTATCTGCTGTGGCAGTACTTGGAGCTTACTGGATCACTGGGTGTCCTATGCGGTGCGCTGGTACCAGCACATTAAAGAATGGGGCATGCTTGATGTGTATATGCTCGGAATTCTGGTAGCGCTGATCAAATTAAGAGATCTGGGAAAAATGGACGTGGAGCCAGGTCTCTACTGTTTCGGTGCCATGATGCTGGTGGCGAATCTCTCTTCGCTTAGTTTCGACCAGGGTGCTATTTGGCATCGCTTGGCGTATCGGCGTGCATCGCGGGAGACACGGGCATGAACTCCCCTTCGAAGGGACTCAAAGAGGGGCTGACCAGCTGCTTGAGCTGCCATCAGTTGATTATTTTGCCGGTCACTGGGGGGCATTGCCGCTGCCCCCGTTGTGGTGGACGGGTGCATAGTCGTATTGATGGCAGCCTGATGCTCACCTGGGCGTTAACGATTACCGGGGCTCTATTGTTATTGCCCGCAAATATCTTGCCGATTATGACTGTGGCTTACCTCGGTACAGGTGAACCCATGACCATTATCAGCGGTGTCATGCAGCTGTATAACAGCGGTATGTGGGGCATCGCGCTGATTGTATTTGTGGCTAGTATTGCAGTGCCGGTAATGAAATTACTAGGCTTGTCGTTGTTGCTGATTCAGATACAGCTGCGTTTACCGTTTGTGCCCTCCCAGGCAATGAAAATCTACCGAGTGGTCTCAGGTATTGGCCGCTGGTCTCTACTGGATCTCTTTATGATTTCCATTCTGACAGCACTGGTGGATATGGGGTTTTTCGCTCAGGTGGCGGCCGGTCCTGGTAGTACCGCTTTTGCCTCTGTGGTGGTTATCACCATGATGGCCGCGCGTTTTTTTGATCCCCGTCTGATCTGGGATGCCTATGACGGGGACCTGTACAAAACGGCTGCAGGACCTGAGACGGCGCACAGGAGCGCTGCGGAAAATGGCTGATTATTCGCCTCCGCAGAAGAATGGCGCTGCTGAGCCCCCCCTGGATAACGGCGCCCAGCGTGGGCTGGTGCGTTCCAGCAAGGGACTGCCGTTGGTCTGGATTCTGCCTTTGGTGGCAGGATTAATCGCACTTTGGTTGCTCTATCAGGATGTTGCTGAGGGGGATGTTCACGCGAGTATTTTGTTTCATTCTGGTGATGGCCTGGTAAAAGGTAAAACCGTGGTGAAATACTCCGGTGTAAATATCGGGATTGTGCAGGATGTACGGCTGGTACCCAATGCCAAGGAGCTCAATGGTGCCGATGGTGTTTTAGCGGAGGTCAGTCTTAATCGCAGTGCGGAATACCTGTTGGTGGAGGGGACAGAGTTCTGGGTTGTGAAACCAGAATTATCCATTACCGGCATCAGGGGCCTGGAGACTCTGCTGTCGGGTAACTACATCGCAGTGGAGTCGGGCAGTGGCAAGCGTAAGCGCGAATTTGTCGCCCTGGACCAACCTCCTGCGTTTATTCGCGGTGACGGCTTGCGCGTGGTGCTTAAATCCCGCCGCCTGGGTTCGCTTAGTCGCGGTTCTCCTGTGTATTACCGCCAGTTGAGTGTGGGGCAGGTGGCGGATTACAGGCTCGAGGAAGACGGTAATGAAGTCAGCATCGAATTATTTATTCGACGTGAATATGCTTATTTAGTGCATCGTGGTAGCCGATTCTGGAACAGCTCTGGTATTTCCATTGAGGGGGGTATCAGCGGTATTAGTGTAACTCTGGAATCCCTTGCCGCCTTGTTTGCTGGTGGTGTGAGTTTTTATACCCCGGAATCCCAACGCCAGTCTCCTTTGGCGGTCAATGGTACAGAGTTTAAGCTGTACAAAAATTTTGCCGCTGCGGATGCGGGAATTTCTGTCACCCTGAATTTTGACCGGGGTATCGATGTCACGCCCGGTAGCACCAAGGTGTATTACCAGGGGATTCAGGTTGGTGAAGTCAGCAGTGCAAAAGCCAATAAGCGCATAAATGGTATGGCTGTCAAAGTATTAATGGATCCAGCCACTGATGACCTGCTGAGCGAAAATACACGTTTTTGGCTGGCACCTCCTACGTTTGATTTCACCGGTGGCTTAAATAAATTAATTCAGGGCAATCGGATTGAGGTTGACCTGCGACGCGGACAGCGTTCCCAGCGCACATTTACCGCGCGCGCCTCGGCACCACCACGGGACCCCCGGGTGCCCGGACTGCATCTGCGCCTTACCTCGCGCAACCCAGGATCCCTCCAGAGAGACGCTCCGGTGTACTTTCGCCGTATTGAGGTAGGTAAAGTCCAGGGCATGGAATTACGCAGGGATGGCGAGGGCGTAGAGGTGTATGTGGTTATTGAGCCGCGTTATGCGCACTTGGTACACCAAGGTACCCGTTTCTGGAATGTTAGTGGGCTGCGTGCCAGTGCCAGCTTGAGCTCAGGCATAGAAGTACAGGCTGACTCATTGATGTCACTGTTGAGGGGCGGAGTCGCTTTTGGTATCCGGCGAGAGGATCGGGCCAAAGCGGCAGCGGTACAAAATGGCGACCAGTTTCCTCTGTACAGCAGTCGCGAGGCAGCATTGGAGGAGGGAATTGAGATACATATCAGCCTCCCCAGTGCGGAGGGTTTGAAAGTCGGTGCTCCTCTACGTTACAAAGGCGTGCAAGTGGGGGAAATTACCCGCCTGCGTCTTGGCCGGCATCTGGGCGAGGTACGTGCACGGGCCAAACTCTACCATCGCGGTGCGAATTTTGCTCGGGCGGGCACCCGTATTTGGGTGGTATCACCACAGATTGGTATCAGCAAAATTGCGCACTTGGATACTTTGATTACCGGTCGCTATCTCGCCTTGGAGCCGGGTGCGGGGCCTCACCAGACTGAGTTCCATGCAGAGCTGCAGGCGCCGAAAGAGGACTTGGCAGATATTATGAGCCGGCCGGGATTAACGGTAATACTCGATGCAGCAAGACGCGGCTCCCTGGTAGCGGGCAGCCCCGTGTACTATCGCCAAGTCCAGGTGGGTGAAGTGACCGGTTTCTCCCTGGGTGAATTGGCAGATCGTGTTTATATCTATGTGCATATAGAGCCGCAATATCGCCCGCTGGTGCGTGAGCATACGGTTTTTTGGAATGCCAGTGGTGTGGACGTGAATTTTGGCTTGAGAAGTGGTCTCAATATCAACACAGAATCCGCTCAAGCCTTGATAAAGGGAGGGGTTGCCTTTGCTACCCCAGAGCCACCCTTTATGGGATTCGAAGTGGAGTCCGGCAGCCACTACCCCTTGTACCCAAAGGCTGAACCGGAATGGTATAAGTGGAGTCCCAAAATAGAATTGTATGATTATTCTGAGCCAGTCAAATAAGTAGGAAGTTTAAGGAGTATTTATGCGTTACATAATGACGGTCCTGGCGACAATGTTGTGGTTAGCTGGATGCCAGGAGATGCAGGTGGAGCGAGTAAATACCGGGGCCCAGCCGGTGGCTTTTTCCACCTATAAGTGGGGAGTGACACCGCTCGTTGATAGCCCCGATGCATCGGCACAACTAGTGGAACTGGATGAGGAAATGCGCGATATGGTAGCGGCAGAGCTGCTGCAACGGGGGTATCGCTTAGTGGCCCAGGACCAGGATGCGGATATGGTGGTGGATTACCAGGTTGCCGTGATCGATGAATTTTTTTCCGGGGATACTCGGGACCCCAGCTGGGATAAGCAGTTTGATAGTAATGCCCCACAGGAGGTTGTAGAGTTGCCACCGCTTACTGATGCACCGCTGGTGATTATGAGTGTTGGCATCGGCCGCCCGGGGGGCGAAATTATCTGGGGAGGCAGTGCTAAAGAGCTTCTGACGCGCCCGGATAGCATTGAGCAGCGTCAGCGCCTAATTGCACGGGGTGTTAGTGCGTTACTGCGGGATTTGCCACAGGCCTACCAGTAACTGTATGTCGAGATTTTTTCAGCCAAGCACAAGAAAAAGCCGCCAATAAATGACGGCTTTTTTATTGCAATGTTTAAGGGCGTCCCCGATCCATGAGGTTATCGTAGAGTTCAATATAGGAATCTACGATAAATCTTTTCGAATAGCCCTTAGCGTACACCTCCGATGCGTTTTCGATCAGGCTCCGGCGCAGCTCGGGGTTATCCAATACTGACTTAATGGCCTTCGTCAGGGCATCTGCGTCGTCAATGGGGGTGATCAGACCGCTATGGCCATCGGTAATCACCTCACCAGGTCCCTGGGAATTGGTTGCCACTATTGGGCAGCGGTGTGCCCAGGATTCCATCACGATTGAACCCAGGCCCTCGTGGCGTGATGGACACACAAACAGGTCAGCGGTGCGCATCAAGGTGGTGACATCGTTGCGCCAGCCAAGAAAGCGTACCCGCTGATCCAGGCCAAGCTTGTGGCACAGGGCTTTCAGTTTGGCCTCCTCGGGGCCCGCACCTGCGAGCCACAGGGTGGCATTGGGAATCTGCGTTAGGGAGTGCAACAGGACATCGAACCCCTTGTTGATATGCAGGCGCCCCGCCGCGAGGATCAGGGGCTTGTCTTCCGGAGTATTAAAGCTGTTGCGCGGCAGGGGCTCTACAGGAGTCTCATCGGCAAAGTTGGGTATGTGGAATATTCGATCTTTGGGAATACCACCATCTATCATATGTTGGCAGATACCCTTGCTGATTCCGATCCAGTAATCCGCATGGCGGTAGTACTTGAGGTTGTAATAATGCCCGAGGCGGCTGACCAGCAGATAGTTTTTTGAGTTGGGCGTAATGATAGTGGCGCGGCCCATCCAGGTCATCACAATATCCGGCTGCCAGTTACCAAGAGCCTCCCGGTAAATTCTGCGGCCGAGAAAATCCAGCTTGCCACCAAATTTAAATCCCTCGGTTTCAATACCATTGTTGCGCAGTGCCTGCACGCGATGGTCGTGATTGCGAATAAATGCCTTTTCGTTAATTTCCCCTCGCGGGTTTAATCCACTTACCAGGCGTACAAAAAAGTTTTCAGCACCGCCGTGCTCGGCGCCGGCGAGGACTTGTGCCACTCGAATTGGCTTGTTACTCATAAATCCAACGTATTCAGTGTGATTGGTCTGTCAGTACCGTTATTTCAGGGTGCCATCCAGATTAATATCGCGGGCCCAGGCATAGTTATGACTAAAGGGTTGTAAACTTGTGGCTTCGACAATGTACTGTGCATAGAGCTTGGAGTTCATTTCCGTATGAAAAAACTCCCTCGCTCGTGCCGCCCAGGCGCGGCGCTTGGCGTCATCATTTTGAAACTCTCGTATCTTTTCCAGCAGATCCTGCTCTTCTGAAAAGTAAACGATACTCTCAGGTGGCAGCAGTTCATCGAAGTGCAATTTGTCACTGGTGAATTGCAATATGCCGTTGCCGGCTAGCTGTGCCATACGCGCCGACGAATACCAGTAGTGAGTATCCTGGCGATTAAAATTCAGCCCCATTTTAGTTTGAGAAAGTGCGCGGTCGTAATCCTTTCCCCAGACTGGCGGTTCACCAAAACTGCCATAGGTTTTAAAGTTGAGCGAATCCCCTAGGGCTTCTTTGAGGTTCTTCACCATTTGCAGGCGCTTGGTGAAGTTATTGCTATTACTGCAAAACAGCAGGTCGATGGGCAGGTCTGTGCGCTCGGCGTTGTTGAGGTTCTCGATAGATGCCTCAATCGGATTGGGCATATGATAAACGCGAGCACCAATACCCTCGAAAATATTCAGTTCGCGCCGCCCGGTAGAAACAAAAATGGCATCGGCTACTTCAGCCCGGTATTTAATTCGCTCGACGTTGCTGGGGACAAACAGCGGGTCGTTATTACAATGTGCAATCAGGCAGTTGGGCCGCTGTCTCTTGATTTCCTTCAGGGTATCGTTAGTGATCATGTCGCAGTGGCCAGCGATGACCAGGTCGGGATCAAAGGCCTCTACCGTTTCCAGCAAGCGGCGATTGGCTTTCTTTACTCCTAGGTCGCGGATGCCGAACGGCGCCTCAAACGCAGCGACATCTCGATCGCTGAATACTTGTGTGTAGTGATCGTTTTTGATCAGGCCAAAAGTCAGTTTTTGCGCCCAGCTGACTCGCGTCTTGCCATAGCGGCGCAGTTGCTGATAGGCGATATTGAGCACTCTCATGGTGGTGCACTCTCTAAAAATCCAGGGAGTTAATTCGTATGGCCGCTTGCATCAGCGGCTGTTACGGTGGGCGCAGAGTATAACAGCTGGTTCGGGCCCAGATAGTCCCGCACTGCCCACAAGGCACTTGACCTGAATCGCAAAGGAAGGAAGGCGAACAATGTATAGAAAAAACAGTCAAAGCCACCTATCTCCCGAGTTTTCCTCGGATTCCGTGGAAATTATTTCCAGGGAACCTGTATTCAAGGGGTTTTTCACCATGTTGCGCCTGCGATTACGCCACCGCCTGTTTCGTGGAGGCTGGAGCGATATCTTTGAGCGTGAGGTGTTTGTGCGAGCTCCGGCGGTGGGTGTTCTTCTATACGATCCTGTGCGGGATCTGGTGGCGCTCACCGAGCAGTTTCGCGTGGGGGCCCTAGAGCGGGCAGCGGGTCCCTGGTGCCTGGAAGTGGTAGCGGGTATGGTCGAGGAGGGAGAGAATCTGCAGGATGTTGCGCGGCGCGAAGTGCAGGAAGAGGCGGGCTTGCAAGTGTATGATTTGCACTTTATCCACAGTTATATGCCGAGCGTCGGTGGCAGCTCCGAGCGCTTGCACCTTTACTGCGCACTGGTGGACTTGGATTCTGCAGAGGGTTACTTTGGTCTGGAGCAGGAAAATGAGGATATACGCCTAAAAGTATTTCCCAGGGGTACAGTCCTTGAGGCCATGGCCGGAGACTATGCTCCAGGAGAGAACCCCGTGGATAATGCAGCCACTATTATTTGTATGCAATGGCTGGAGCTAAATCGAGGAAAAATAGCAAAAATGACGTTACCTGCCTGACCAGTCATTATGTCTTGCGTTCCGTTACCTGCGTTTAGGGCAAACTGAGATCTGAGTCACGGCGGCAATAGAATCGGAGTGTTGATAATGGCAGTACTGGGCAAGGCACAGGCGCGGCAGCGCAAACGGACAAAATTGTCGCCAAATGGCAAAGAAAGTGCGGTGTATAGAGTCGATCTGTCGTCTTATCATGCCGACTGCGATGCAAACTACCTGCGCCTGATCAGGTTGCTGCCTCAGCTTTCTGAGAGAGAGCACTGGCGCTACCAACTGCCCGGTGGCACCCTGATACTGAAAGTGATGGCGCGTTCCAGATACACGACGGAAGTGTCTCTGGGCGCGGAGGTAAGCCTCAGTGAGTGCCGCTGGCTGGAGCCCCCGGAATTAATTGTGCGCCTCTATCACGATGCGTGTATGGCGGAGGCAGTCTCAGCCAATGGTCGCGGGCCCGTGGGTGGTAATGGAGTTGATACCGCTTACCCGAATCCCCGTATGCAGCGCGCAGATGAGAGACCCCAGGCCAACCGTTTTCTCGGTGAGTGGCTGGAGTACTGTCTCGCAAATGGTCGCGCAGAATTTGAATTGGTCCTGGATGGCCGAAGTTTTTAATTCTGCAATAGAACACATGGATGTGAACACAAGGTGAGCAAGTGATTCGCGAGCACAATAAGTCGAATTCGTCTCCTGGGGCGGCATCGCACCGTTTGATCCAGATCACAGATCCACATATCGGCAGCAGGCCCGATTACCAGCTGCTGGGTCTGGACACCGGTCACACACTCGATGAGGTATTGGCAACAATTGTCGCCAAACAGCCTCACGCCAAAGCGCTGGTCGCCACCGGTGATATCAGTGCCAACGGTTCTGAGGCCTCCTACTGTCGCTTTTTGCAAAAAATCCGCGCTATCCCCACCCCCTGGCACTGGCTTCCCGGCAATCATGACATTAGTACGCGCATGCAGCAGTTGGCTCCAAAACGCAGTGCAGAACTGGTCGCATTGGGCAATTGGCGGCTGTTACTGCTGGATACCAGTGTGCAAGGTCAGATTTGCGGCGGCCTAAGCGAGGCTCAACTGGAACGCTTGCAATTGCTGTTACACGAGACTCGCGAATACCCGGTTATGATCATGATGCACCATCAGCCTGTTCCAGTGGGCAGCAACTGGATTGATGGTCACATGCTCCGCGAAGGGCGTGAACAACTGTTACAGATGGTGGATCAGGCTCCCCAGGTAAAGGCCATCGCTTGGGGCCATGTTCACCAGCAGTTCGACAGCAGCCGTGGTCAAGTTGGTCTACATGCAACACCGTCTACCTCGGTACAGTTTACGCCTGGTAGTGGGCCCTTTGCTGTGGACGATGAAATGCCAGGTTATCGCTGGTTTGAATTGCATGATGATGGCACTTACAGCACCGGCGTTGAGCGCGTTTCCATCTCCAAATATTATGTGGACCTTGCCTCTTCCGGTTATTGATTCATATCAACCTGAAATCAATTGGTACTAGAGTCCCCCTCTTTATTCGCTGACACCGTAAAAATGTGAAAACCATTCTTAACGAACTTACCTCTATCTTTCCCTGTTGGCCTCCGTACAATGGAGATTCCCTGAAAAACACTTATTTGCTCAGTGTCGCGGGGATTGATCGGCGAAAGTCAGGGCCTGCGGAAATTAGAGACTTTGGAATTCTTGGCACCAGCGTCTCTTATCTATGGGGTATTGATTTTTGTATGGGGCTCCACTCGCCGGATAAATAACATCGGGAAGTCAGGAGTATAAAAATGCAAAAATTATTTTTAATTTCGTTATTGGGCGCAGCACTGTTACTCGGAGCTTGTGCGGAACAAGCCGCAATGCAAGGCGAGCCCGCGGCGCGTGACTCTACACTGGTTCAAAGCGAAGGTTTGGAGCCGCGTTCGAGCAACCTGGATGAAGTGTCGGCAGCTTTTGCCCTGGATTTAAGTAGCGCCAAGGTTTATGTCGCCCCAGTACAAATTGGCTACAGTAAGCGCTTTGCCCCGCACCCGCGCAGTAGTTACCGGGAAAAAGACTACGAGTTCGATCAAAGGGACCTACAGCGTCTGAATACCCTCCTTGCACAAACCTTTTCTGATAAATTCCTCAGTACACGCAATGGAGAGCTGGTTTCCGAGCCGGCGGAAGCTGATTACACGCTCGCGCTGTCGCTGGAGAGGTTTTCCCTTGCTGCACCACTGGCCCCTTCTCCCTGGGCATGGCGTGTCTATACCGAGCAGAGTGCCTATGGCGTGTTGGTGGGTACCCTGTACGACCGCGATAGCAATGTAGTGATGCGCTTCAGTGATCGTAGGGATATCGGTGAGAACTTCGGGTCGCCAGGACTAGGTGGGCGCCTGGAGCGCTTTACCAGTGTTACTTTCTGGTCTGACATGCGCGTGGATATGCGCCGTGCCTTCGCCAGCCTGGATAAATCCCTGCTGTAGGCCTTGTAAGATTGTCTGGCGGGGAAGGTGAGGTCTTTCGCTCCCACTAATGCATAGGGACGCTATAATCCCCGCCTATGCAAACTCATGATTCCAAAGGAAGACCGCTGCTGATCTATTTGCACGGTTTTCTATCGTCACCACAATCCTATAAATGCCAGTTGATGCGCGGGTGGCTCAATGTTGATCACCCGCATATTGTTTTCTGCGCACCGCAAATTTCCCCCTATCCGGCAATTGCCCAGCAATCTTTGGTCAGCTTGCTGCAGGGCTTCCTGCAGTCTGCCAATTGTGGTCCTATTGGTTTGGTGGGGAGTTCTATGGGAGGCTTCTGGTGCACCTATTTGGGGGAGCGCTTTAATCTGCCGGCGGTACTTATCAACCCTGCGGTGCGCCCGTCCCGCTTTATGCCCGCTTACATAGGGCAGCTTTTGCGGCCCTATAGTGGTGAGCCGCAGCGCTATCGCCTTGGCGGGGTGGACATTGATACCATGCAGCGATTGGAGACCGAGCTGCCAAGCCCCCTGAGCAGCCGCTACTGGCTTTTGGCCCAGCGCGGCGATGAAACGCTCGATTACCGCGATGCGGAGGACTATTACCAAGGGCAGTGTCAAACTATCGAAGACGGTGGTGATCACAGTTTCCAGGGGTTCGCGCGCTACTGCGAGCCCATTGTCGAATTCTTATTTAATCAGCAGTAATTCATAAAAATTATGGCCAATTATTCCGCCGAAGATATTGAAGTATTGACGGGGTTGGACCCGGTGCGAAAACGCCCCGGTATGTATACAGATACCACTCGTCCCAATCACCTGGCTCAGGAAGTCATCGACAATAGCGTTGATGAAGCCCTCGCCGGGCATGCAAAGAAAATTGAAGTGGTTTTGCACAAGGATCAATCGCTGTCTGTCAGTGACAATGGTCGCGGCATGCCAGTGGAT
Organism: Microbulbifer epialgicus; assembly: GCF_041447265.1. NCBI lineage: Bacteria > Pseudomonadati > Pseudomonadota > Gammaproteobacteria > Cellvibrionales > Microbulbiferaceae > Microbulbifer > Microbulbifer epialgicus. Next base: position 3,347 of record NZ_JBGMEK010000064.1, on the reverse strand, counting down.
ATTCATCCAGAACAGGGTCGCCCCGGTGTCGAAGTGATTTTATCCACTCTGCACGCAGGAGGTAAATTCTCCAATAAAAACTATCAGTTCTCCGGCGGTCTGCACGGCGTAGGTGTGTCGGTAGTGAATGCCTTGTCACAAGTGCTAGAAGTAACTATTCAGCGCGATGGCAAGGTACACCGGATTGGCTTTAAAGATGGGGAGAAAGCCTCTGACCTAGAAGTGATTGGCGAATGTCCCAAACGTACAACCGGCACTAGCGTGCGCTTTCTGCCAGACCCCCAGTATTTTGACTCCGCCAAATTCTCCGTGGTGCGCTTGCGCCACCTCTTGCGCGCTAAGGCAGTGCTCTGCCCCGGCCTCACCGTTACCTTTATCAATGAGCAGGATGGGGAATCGGATGAGTGGTACTACGAGGATGGCCTTAAGGATTATCTTGCCGCAGCCAACCAAGGCTGGGAAGTACTGCCCGCAGAGCCCTTCGTCGGTAGCTTTGCAGCCTCCACTGAAGCTGCGGACTGGGCCGTACAGTGGCTTCCGGAAGGAGGAGAGATTACTGCAGAGTCCTATGTCAACCTGATTCCCACTGCTCAGGGCGGAACCCATGTTAACGGTTTACGTGCAGGCCTGCTGGACGCCATGCGTGAATACTGCGAAATCCGCAACCTGTTGCCTCGCGGCGTCAAGTTGGGCCCTGAGGATATTTGGAGCTCCTGCTCTTATGTACTCTCCGCCAAATTGAGCGACCCACAGTTTTCTGGTCAGACCAAAGAACGCCTCTCTTCCCGCGAAGCAACCGCATTTATTTCTGGTGTAGCCAAGGATGCTTTTAGTCTTTGGTTAAACCAGCATACAGAGGAGGGCGATAAGCTCGCTGAACTTTGTATCAGCAATGCGCAAAAGCGTATGCGCACCGCCAAGAAAGTTGCGCGTAAAAAAGTGACTCAGGGCCCAGCTCTGCCTGGCAAACTGGCGGATTGCTCCAGTGCTGATACCTCCCGCTCTGAGTTGTTTCTTGTGGAAGGGGACTCCGCTGGCGGTTCTGCCAAGCAGGCTCGTGACAGGGAGTTCCAGGCTATCATGCCGCTGCGTGGAAAAATCCTGAATACCTGGGAAGTGGATTCTGCAGAAATCTTAGGCAGTCAGGAAGTTCATGATATTGCTGTGGCCCTGGGAGTAGATCCGGGCAGCGATAATCTTGAAGGCCTTCGATACAATAAAATCTGTATTCTCGCGGATGCCGACTCGGATGGACTGCATATTGCCACCTTGTTGTGCGCTTTATTCTTGCGCCATTTCCGACCACTGGTGAGCAACGGCCACGTTTACGTTGCCATGCCGCCTCTTTTCCGTATTGATATCGGTAAGGATGTTTACTACGCCCTGGATGAATCAGAAAAGCAGGGTATTCTCGACCGGATCAGTGCGGAAAAGAAAAAGGGAAAAATCCAGGTGACCCGCTTTAAAGGTTTGGGTGAAATGAATCCCATGCAGCTGCGTGAAACCACAATGGACCCCAATACCCGTCGCCTGGTGCAACTCTACATAGATGCGGGTGATGATAGTAACCAATTGCTGGATATGCTCCTGGCGAAAAAGCGTGCGGGTGACCGCAAGCAATGGTTGGAGAGCAAGGGAAATCTGGCTGAAGTTGGATGATATTGTAAATTGTAGGGAAAGCTTATAAATTTATAGAACTATTCTATAAAATTTTTAGGAGAAAGCTATAAAAAGCATATAATTTGGGCATGAGAGTTCAGGATATATGTAAAAATGTGAACTCCGGCCCGCAAGCTGAAAAAATCCGCTGTTAAGAACATAGTTCGATTTCCGGCAATTAAGACGGGCAGCGGAAAATCTATCCTCGTTGACTCCATTCTGGAGCCAAAGTACTGTCTCCATCTCGAATTTGATTCGAGAGTTAAAACCCACTTCCCTCAGCCGAGAACATTTAATGTATTTGTAGATGGTGAAGAACGAAAATATACACCAGACTCCGAAGTGCACTATGTATAAGGTGCGCGTAAATATGTTGAAGTTAAGCCTTTAAAGCGCTCTCAAGAAGAGCGGTACCAAACACTTTTCAGCAGTTTTGAAGCTTCACTTGAAAATCCCAATATTAGTTTTCTGTTGGTTGATGAGATGGAGATTACTCACCAACCCCTGCTGTCGAATTATAAAAAGCCCTATCAATATAGAAAACGCCCCACTCAAGATATGCGTAACTTATATCAGTGCGCTAAAAGTGTCGGTAATACGATGCCTCTTTCTCGCATGATTACGAAGCTATGGGATAAAGCCAGCTTGAGGGAAATCTATTCCTGGCTACATTGGGGTAGTTGAAGTTTGATATAAGTTCCGAACATCTACAAATGACAACCGAGGTGATATTCGATGTCTATTGAACTGTGGGTAGAAGGCGTCATCGTTGAATTTAGAAATGGGATTCCATGTAAGCGATCGATGATCGAGTCTGTAGGCAGCAGTGAAGTAGTACTCGCTGATATAAAAGCTGACCAAATCATAAGAATACCCATAGTAGAGTTAGATGAAATATATTCATCTGAAGGACTGAAGATGCTCGCTGAATCGAGAGACTTTGGTGATTTAAAGTTTTTAGATCTTACGGAAAAAGAACAACAGGAAACAAATCGAAAGTGTCGGGGCGCCTCTATAAATTCGGAGATAAATTTACAAACTATTGGAGTACTATTTTATGGTTGAGTTTTAGCTGTAAAACTGAGATTGTTCAATAAGTATTGATAGTTAGTGTATTTTATAGTAATTCCAAGCAACACTCATGGCCATTCTATCCCACTCTTCATACTGCGGGCGCAATTCGACTGCATAAACTGACAAATCGACGCATGTTGTAAACTAAATTCATCATGCCAACCTTAACATTGGCGCGCGCAAGTCCAATAGTTCGAATGAATATTCCTCCCTGTTCATTTTCCATAGAACCAAATACATGCTCAACTCTGGCCCGAACTTTGGATTTACGGTGGTTAATTTATTTTTTACTCTCGCTAAGAGGTTTGCCTCGACAGCCTTTTTTATGCGCATGAGTACGGTAGCCCATTACATCCAACGCGATCTCACATTCCTCACCATAATAGGCGCTGTCCGCCCAAACATCTTTTGAGCTATTGTCACCCAGTAATTCAATAAAACCTGTGAATCATGTACTTCGGTAGAAATTACCTCGTATTCACGTATCAGTTTGTGTTTATTATCTATGCAGACGTGATCCTTATATCCGTAGTATCTCTCGTTGTTTTTCCTGGTCCAACGGGCATCAAGATCTTTCTGCCGCTTGACGTTTGGATCTTGCTCAATTCGCTTTG
>NZ_JBGMEK010000063.1:0-25369 GCF_041447265.1 Microbulbifer epialgicus | reverse complement strand
AATGAACTTCCAAGTATGAGAGATATAACTCGTATGCTGGCAGGCCTTGGCGGCTTTTTGGGGTGTAGCGGTGATGGTGGGCCGGGAGTTAAAACTGATTGGCAGGGATACACAAAACTGCTTCATTACATGGAGGCGGCGGAAGCTTTAAATGGATTTAAATGATGTGTATAAAACACAGCACAAGCGTTATACCGTCTCCAACAATATCAATGCCACGAATAATTTACTGGCCGCTGTGGTGGATGCCGGGGTTGATACCCACATTGTGCATTTAGGCACCATGGGTGTTTACGGTTATGGCTCTGGGGGTGTGAAGATTCCCGAAGGTTACCTGAATGTTGAAGTCCCACTGGAAGATGGCCAGCGTGTTTCCCAGCAGATTCTGTATCCAACCAATCCCGGTAGTATCTATCACCTGACAAAGTCACAGGATCAGCTGCTGTTTGCCTACTACAACAAGAATGATGGTGTACGTATTACCGATCTGCACCAGGGGATCGTTTGGGGCACGCAAACGGTGGAAACTTCCATTGATGAAAGACTGATCAATCGCTTTGACTATGACGGTGACTACGGCACAGTGTTGAATCGCTTCTTGATGCAGGCCGCCACCGGACACGATTTGACGGTGCATGGTACAGGCGGGCAAACCCGCGCTTTTATTCATATATCTGACACCGTGCAGTGCATCAAGCTTGCGATTGAATCCGCTCCGGTGCCTGGAGAGCGAGTGCGCATCATGAACCAGATGAGCGAAACCCATCGAGTGCGAGATCTCGCCACCATGATCTCCTATGCTACTGGGGTCGGCATATCTTTTGTCGACAATCCCCGTAATGAAGCCTCGGAAAATACTCTTTCTGTGGAGAATGCCAGCCTGTGTAAATTGGGGTTGAAGCCCACTTTCCTGGCCCAAGGGCTCATGGAAGAAATCTCGGAAGTTGCCGGCAGGTACGCCCACCGCTGTAACCCAAAATTTATTCCCTGGCGCTCCTATTGGCGTGCACGTCCTGTTTCAGAGCAGCCTATGCTGCTGAATGAGGCTGAGTTGGGGGAAGTAATGGGAGATCCCACCGAATTGATTCGGCCGGCCAATTAGTCGCAGATAGTTTTTTTTGGGGAGATCGCCATGGCCGGCTGGAACTCTTCATCTAATGTGCCTTTGTCGATTACTGAGCGGCGCATTTATGATTTGAACCATCGCAAGGCGCTGGCTGACCTGATCTCGCGCGCTTTGAATGTGAAAGGGCGTGTTAATGTCGGCCTTTTTGAGAAGGTCGTATTTGGCGTGGCCAATACCTATCCGATTCTCCGCTGCCGATATAGCGGTGAGCCAGTTTTCAGGAGTTTCGATGATATTGAACTCGACTATATAGATATCCGCCACATGAGCAAGGAGCATATCACTAGCTTTTTGCGCCAGTTCTGTAGTTCACCGATGGATCTGGATGCGGATCAGTTGCTAGGCCTGTGTCTGTTCCGTACCGATGAGGATGAATATATTTTTCTCGCCAAGTGTCACCACATTATTATCGATGGCACCAGCTTGTCGCAGCTTTGGGCTGAAGCTCTGTATGGCTATTTGAGCCTGGACGCGGGCAAAAGCTATAGACCGAAAATGGAGACGACGGACTTTGCCGATTACGTAAACTTTGAGAATGCCTACTTGGAGTCAGGGCGGGGACAAAAGGCGCAGTATTACTGGGAGAATAAACTGGCACTGCAACAGGAAACAGTGGAGCGAGCTTCCAATCAGGAAATTGCCTCGATTATTTGCTGTGAAATCAATCATAACATTGACGGAGAGGAGTTTCGGCAGATACGGGTACATGCAGACTCTGAGGATATCAGTCTATTTACCTACCTATGTGCGGCCTACCAGCAAACACTGTGTGAATTCATTCATGATGATTTCTGGATGAACACCAATCTGTCTCTGCGCTTGGAACGGGAGCATAGGGATGTGGTGGGCCCAATGTTCCGCTATGCGAATTTGAGGGTCTGCCGGAATGAATCCTGGCAGGAAAAATTGAGGCGTCTGTCGTCGGAAATCAAGCGTGCGGTGCGCACTGTTTACGCGGCAGATGCTATTGGTCCCCATGGAAGTATCGGTCATAACCTCAACGCATCCCACTGCTACCTGATCACTTTTCTCCAGGCGGAAGAGCACCAAGAGGGGTTTGCGGGTGTTTATACCGGTGAAATTTCCGATTGGATTTCGTTAGCGGATGACCTGAAAATCCGTACCATCCCCCTGCCGACACGCCTCACACCTTATGGCATCTATCTGTCTTTGGCGGTTTATGGCGGCCAGTTGCGAGCCAGCTTTATCTATAATGTCAATTGCTTTAACCATGAGCAGATGGAAGGCTTTGTGGATCGATGGCACGCCCGCTTGGTTTGCGGACCAAAGAACAGCATGCCCCCGCTGTAACAGGTCTTCCTGCTGAACTGGTAATAATTTTTATGTTGCCGTAACCCTTACGTAACCCTTACGTAACACCATGTCCCGATGTGCTTTCGTTACCCTCGTAAACAGCTCCGGCTATGTTATCGGGGCTACAGCGTTGAAGTATTCCCTCGACCGAGTAGGGAGTAAATACCCCCTGGTCTGCATGGTGGTTGAGGGAAGCTGTGATACTGCACCGCTCGAGCGAGCCGGCTGCTTGATTGAGGACGTGCATCCGCCACAGTTCTCAGACGAGTTTGCCAGCCGGCACGGTCGCGAGGCGTTGCATCGACAGGCACCGTTTGATCGGGGGGGGAAGCCTACTTTTCATGACCCCCTGAATAATTTCTGCAAATTGTCACTGTGGTTACTTACCGGTTACGATAAGGTCGTTTTCCTAGATGCTGATATTTTGGTGCTACGCAATATCGATCACCTTATGGGGTACCCGGAATTCTGTGCGGCGCCAAACCTGTATGAAGGTTTGGACGGTTTTCATCGAATGAATTCTGGGGCCTTTACTGCTGTACCGAGTGAAACCACTCATCGGAAAATGCTAGCGATACTGGATCGCCCCGGAGCTTTTTGGCGGCGTACCGACCAGACTTTTCTTCAGTCATTTTTCCCAAAGTGGCACGGCTTGCCATATATTTACAACGCCCTTCAGTATCTATTTCTGAATTTTCCCCAACTGTGGGGGTGGAGTAGTATTCACACTATCCATTACCAATATGAAAAGCCTTGGCAGCAGCCGCATCCCAAAGCGGAGCGTCTCAAACCGTTGATCGATTTGTGGTGGGCAGTTTATAGGGGGCGGGATATCACTGCACAATTAGACGACCTGGTGCGTGCACAACAGGTGCAGTCCGGGGCGGGTACATTGTGAACATTGGGATTACCGGTGCCAGCGGCTATGTGGGGCAGTTTATTGTCCGGTATTTCTTGCAGAGGGGCTGCCAAGTGCGGGCCCTGTTGCGCTCCGCAAAGAAAGCGGAAATATTCTATGGCCCAAGCGAAAATAAAAATCTCAAATGGATCAAAGGTGATCTGGCTGATGACCGGGCGCTTTCAAATTTTGTTGATGGCCTCAACATCGTAATTCACGGAGCTTATGACCATCTGCCAGGGCGCTATCGGGGCGGGGAAGGGAGTAATCTCGCCGGCTTTCTCGAAGCCAATCTAAATCGCACCCTGGTACTGATGCAAAAAGCTCATGCTGCTAGAGTGGAGAAGTTCTTGTTTATTTCCAGTCGGGCAGTGTATGCCACCGGGCAATTGCGCGGGATTTTGCGAGAGGGCCAGGTTGCCCGCCCTGATACTTTTTATGGAGCCTACAAATCTGCAGTGGAAGCAATGGTGTCCGCTTGGGCACAACAGCGCCGGTGGCATGCGGTGTCCCTGCGCCTCACCGGCGTTTATGGCGTGGTAAATCCACTGGCGCGCAGCAAGTGGTATGACATCGCCCGTTCTGTTGTCAGGGGGGAATCCTACCTGGAAGGGAGAACTGCCAGCGAAGTACATGGTGAAGATGTTGCCAGGGCAGTGGCGCTTTTACTGGGGGAGGAGGATGCTCGTGGCCTAGCAGTAAATTGTAGCGATCGCTTAGTAAGCAACCGTCAGGTAGCGAAGATTATCCAATTGATATCCGGGGAGCGTGGCCCGCTTCCCCCGGAAGCTCAAGGTGTACCGCCCGCGGTGATGGACTGCGCCTATTTGCGCCGCAAGGGGTTTTGCTTCGGAGGAGAGGAGCGGTTGCGAGAGAGTCTGCGGAAACTGGTCGAGGCGGTGCAGGAAGAGCAGCGCCTCAGTCGGTAACGGCGGATCAGTCGATTGGCCAGTGGATTAATTCCAGCGAGTCTTTACCCGCTTTTAGGCACCAGCCATTTTTATCCCAGTCGCCCAATACAATGCGCTCCGCCGGCGCACCGCTAATGCTCAGGCTGTGACGCCCAGGTCGATGGGTGTGGCCGTGGATTAGTATATCCACGCTAAATTCGCGCATGATTCTTTCCACCTCCTCGGGAGTAACATCCATGATGTCTTCCGCTTTGCGGCTGTTCATGGCTTTGGAGGCTGCACGAATTTGTGCGGCAATGGCGCGACGTTCTTCAAGTGATTTGGCCAGCAGAGCCTGCTGCCAGTTACTGTCGCGGGCCTGGCGGCGAAATGCCATATATTCTTTGTCTAAAGTGCACAGGCTGTCGCCGTGCATTAGTAAAACTCGGTGACCGGCCAGGGAAAGGGAGGTTGGATCTTGCAGTAGTACCGCGCCCACGCGCTGGGCGAAGTCGGCGCCGAGCAGGAAATCGCGGTTGCCGTGCATCAGGTACAGCTCAACACCAGTACCACTGTAGTGACTGAGTTCCCGTATAACTTCATCGATTAGGGGAGCATCGTCGTCATCGCCGATCCACGCCTCAAAAAAATCGCCGAGAATATACAGTGCTTCAGCGCCTGCCGCTGGGCCACGCAGGAAGTCAAAGAAGGCCCGGGTGATATCCGGGCGCGCCTCATCGAGATGCAGATCAGAAATGAAATAAGTAGACAATGTCCCCGCCTTAGGATCTAAGATTTCCGTGGAATTACTTTGCCGCGTAGTCGTCAGAGATGCTGACACCGGTGATTTCGATAGTTTCCAGGGGAACGTCCTGGTGGAAGCCTTTGCTACCGGTTTTTACACTCTTGATCTTGTTTACAACGTCCATGCCATCGGTCACCTTGCCGAATACGCAGTAGCCCCAGCCCTGGGAATCCTTGCTGCGGAAGTTCAGGAAATCGTTGTCTTTTACATTGATAAAGAACTGGGAGCTGGCGGAGTGCGGGTCCATAGTGCGGGCCATGGCCAGGGTGCCGGTGTCGTTCTTGAGGCCGTTGTCAGCTTCATTTTCAATCGACTCGCGAGTGGCTTTTTGCTCCATGTCCGGGGTCATACCGCCGCCCTGAATCATGAAGTTATTGATCACCCGATGGAAGATGGTTCCAGTGTAAAAATCATCACGGCAGTACTGCAGGAAGTTAGCTGCAGTTTTGGGAGCCTTGTCGAAATCCAATTCGATAGCAATATCTCCGTGGGTGGTGTGCAGGGTGATCATAAAGTGTCCTATGAGGGTTGATTTGGGGCGGCATAATACCTTGTAGACTGTGGCTGTAAAACGCCAAGTGGAGCAATCCGTGCTGATTGGCTAAAAAGTAAACGCTGCCATAGAAAATCATTCACATGCAAAGTTTCAAATCCGATATTCTGTCGCTCAACTAGGCTATAATTCGCCGTTTACATTCGCACAGCTGTAGCAGAGATTCCTATGACATCCGAGAGCAAGCCCGCTCACTTTTTACAGAACCTTATCCGTGAAGACCTGGCTGAGGGTCGGGTAGCTCAAGTGGCAACCCGCTTTCCGCCGGAGCCGAATGGCTATCTGCATGTTGGTCATGCCAAGTCCATCTGTCTGAATTTTGGTCTGGCCCAGGAGTTTGGCGGTACTTGTAATTTACGTTTTGACGACACCAATCCCGCGAAGGAAGAGGAAGAGTATGTCGACGCAATTAAGCGTGACGTTTCCTGGTTAGGTTTTGAGTGGAACGACGAAGTCAAGTACTCCTCGGATAATTTTGATCAATTGTATGAGTGGGCACTGCACTTGATTAAAGAGGGAAAAGCCTACGTTTGCGACCTGTCTGCGGAAGAGGCTCGCCACTATCGCGGCACACTAAAAGAGCCGGGCAAGAACAGCCCCTACCGGGATCGCTCCGTTGAGGAAAACCTGGCGTTATTTGAAAAGATGCGCAATGGTGAAATGGAAGAGGGTCAGTGCAGCCTGCGCGCCAAGATCGATATGGCCGCGCCCAATATTAATCTGCGCGACCCGATCATCTACCGCATTAAAAAGATGGCCCACCACCAGACTGGTGACAAGTGGTGTATCTACCCCAGCTACGATTTCGCCCACGGCCAGTGCGATGCGATTGAGGGTATCAGCCACTCCATCTGTACCCTGGAGTTTGAGGATCACAAGCCGCTGTACGACTGGCTGATCGATAACCTGCCGGTGCCCTCGCGCCCGCGCCAGTATGAATTTGCACGCCTGCACCTCAACTACACGGTGGTGTCCAAGCGCAAACTCAAGCAGTTGGTAGACGAAGGCCATGTGGACGGCTGGGATGATCCCCGCATGCCGACCCTGTCCGGTATGCGCCGTCGCGGCTTCACCCCGGCTTCTATTCGCAACTTCTGCGAGATGATCGGTGTAACCCGCTCCGACTCAGTCGTAGATGTGGGTATGCTGGAATACAGTATTCGCGACGATCTGGATAAAAATGCACCGCGCGCCATGTGTGTGATGGAGCCTCTGAAGATCACCCTGAAAAATTACCCGGAAGGCCAGGAAGAAATGCTGTCAGCACCGGGCCACCCGGTACGCGACGATCTGCCGGCCCGTGAACTTCCTTTTGGCCGCACTCTCTATATTGAGAAAGAGGACTTCCGCGAAGAGGCCAACAAGAAGTACAAGCGTCTGGTGCTGGGCAAAAAAGTTCGCCTGCGCAACGCCTATGTGATCTTTGCTGAAGAAGTAGTGAAGAACGATGCCGGTGAAATTGTTGAGGTGATCTGCTCGGTTGATCTGGACACCCTGGGCAAAGACCCGGCCGACGGCGTTAAACCGAAAGGCGTTATTCACTGGGTATCTGCGGACAACAATGTCGATTGCGAAGTGCGTCTGTACGATCGCTTGTTCAATGATGCGGCGCCGGATGCTGGCGGTAAGAACTTCCTCGACTGCGTAAACCCGGACAACCTGCAAATCCTAAAAGGCTGTAAGGCGGAAATCGGCCTGGCCAAAGCGGAGCCGGAGCAGGGCTACCAGTTCGAGCGCAACGGCTACTTCTGTCGCGACAGCAAGTACGGCAGCGCAGAAGCGCCGGTGTTTAACCGCACCATTGGTCTGCGCGACAGCTGGGCCAAAGAGCAAAACAAATAGCAAAGCGGAGAGCTGCCCGAGCGGCAGTTTTCGCGGCTGGGTTAATGATTGGCCCAGCCACACAGCAAAAAGAATTCGAGAGAAAAGATGTCTCTACAGGTCTACAACACGTTTTCCGGGAAGAAAGAACCCTTCGTACCACTGGTGGAAGATCAGGTGCGCATGTATGTGTGTGGCCCCACCGTGTACAACCGCGTGCATATTGGCAATGCCCGCCCTGTGGTGGTGTTTGACACCCTGTACCGGGTACTGAAAAGAAATTTCAGCGATGTGATTTACGCGCGCAATATCACCGATATTGACGACAAAATCATGAAGACCGCGCGGGATAACGGAGAGGAAATCGGCGTGCTGTCGGCGCGCTATGCCCAGGCTTACTACGAGGATATGGCCGCGCTCAATAACCTGGAGCCGGATATTGTCCCCTACGCCACTCAGCACTTGCCGGAAATGATCGCGATGATCGAAAGCCTGCTGGAGAAAGGCCACGCCTACGCCGCCGAAGGCCATGTGCTGTTCGCCGTGGAATCCATGCAGGAGTACGGACAGCTGTCCAAGCGCTCCCTCGACGATATGCTCGCCGGTGCGCGGGTGGAAGTAGCGCCTTACAAAAAGTACGCCGGCGACTTCGTATTGTGGAAGCCGTCCGCCGATGACGAGCCCGGCTGGGACAGCCCCTGGGGCCGTGGGCGCCCGGGTTGGCACTTGGAGTGCTCGGCGATGATCAAGAAGCACCTGGGTGACACTATCGATATTCACGGCGGCGGTCGCGACCTGACTTTCCCCCATCACGAGAATGAGCGCGCCCAGAGCTGCTGCGCCAATGGTGTGGATTTTGTGCGCTACTGGATGCACAACGGCTACGTCAATATCGATGGCGAAAAGATGTCCAAGTCCCTGGGTAACTTCCGCATGGTCAAAGATCTGCTGAGTCAATACCCAGGTGAGGTACTGCGCTTCGCTCTGCTATCGGCCCACTACCGTTCCGAGCTGAATTTCAGCGGTGAACTGCTGGACCAGGCATGGCGGACTCTGGATACACTTTATGGCGCCCTGCGTGAAACAGAATCGGTTGTGGCCAAAGTGGCGGATCTGACCGATAGTGCCTTTATCAAGGCTCTGGAAGATGACCTGAATACGCCCATCGCTATCAGTGAACTGCACCAGATTGCCCGCGACCTGAACAAAGCTGATGAGGCTGATAAGGCGCTCCTAAAAGGATTATTGCTGGCGGCTGGCGATATGCTGGGTATCCTGCAGCAGGACCCGGAAGCCTGGTTCAAACAGGCCCGTGGTGGCGGTGAAGGTATTTCTGCCGAAGAAGTAGAAGCACTGATCGAAGAGCGTGCACAGAGCAAGAAGAACCGTGACTTTGCCCGTGCCGATGAGATTCGCGAAGAGTTAAAATCCAAAGGTGTGGTACTCGAGGATAGCCGCGAAGGCACCAAGTGGCGCCGCGAGTAAATTTCTCCTGATCTCACCTTTAGTGCTTGTCCTTTACTGATAGATTACTTGTTGGTGAAGGGTATAAAACATGTATTTGATTTGTAGAAACTTGTCATGAAAAAAGTAATTGTCCTGCTGAGTGCCGTTGCTGCCACTTTTGTTCTCACTGCCTGCGAACCCAAACGCGGCTCCGATGCCTGGTGTGAAAAAATGGATAAAATGCCCAAGGGCCAATGGACCCTGGATGATGGGCGTGACTACACCAAGTACTGTGTCTTCAACCAAAAGCCGGAAGAGGAATAAGCGGGCCTATAGTCGTTGTTCTTCGTCGATTCCTACCAGCACTTCTTCCGCCCGCTGACCGGTAAATACCGAGAACAGGTGGTTGAGTGCTTGCGTCTTTTGTATGAGCGTCTGTACACCGCCAAGGCTGACTACGGTGAGTCTTTACTGCGCGAACAGATTCTGGAAATTTTTGCCGAGTCTCTGACCCGCGCGCCCCAACTCGATAGCGAGGACGGGGTGCAAGACCCCGAGGGCCGCTTCCGCAACCTGCGCGATCAGGCCGTCTGGGTACTGAACAGCCTGGTGGAATTCGGTTGGCTGGAGAAGCAGGTAGACAGCGCCACGCTCACCGCGACCTATCCGTTTAGTCGCCGGGGCCGCCTTTTTACTCAACCACTAGTTGAAGTGAACGGCACTCGCGTGCGCACCCGCCACCGCAATACCCGCAACACCTTAAATGCCCTGGAAGCCTTTGCCAGCCGAGGTGAAATCCACGACTTGATCGATGCCTGGGAATACTCCGAGCGTATCGTGGCGGATTTCACCGATATGATCGCCGAGCTGGAAGAGCGCAAGCGGGAAATGGTGCGGGAAGTGGAAGCCCAGTTGCTGGTGCAGCAGGCCACCGATGAGTTTTTCTCCTTTATGGAAAGTCGCTTCCAGCCGGACCTGGCTATCCGTCTGTCTGCGGACAGCGTGGAAAAACATCGCGATTCCATCAACCGGGTGATTGACTGCATTCGCCGCAAGGAGGATGTGCAGAAAGCGGAGTGGGAGAAGCGCCTGCGCCAGCTGCTGCCGGAGTTGGTGCAACCGGGCCAATCCCTGTTGTGGCTGATGCTCGATACCATCGAGGACCGCATGCGCCGCGCCTGCGAGGTGAAGTTGCCCGCTTTACGCCGCGCACTACAGGGCTTTACCAAGCGTGCGGATATTATTATCCGCCAGCTCAGCTACCTGCACAGCCAGGCCGAAGGTGAATTTGCGGACCTGTGCCAGCGTCTCGGTGAAAGCCAGCAAAAAACACATATCCTCGAGCAGCTGGGCGAACAGCTGGGCGGCTTCCAGCTGCGCCTGTTTGACCCCAAACAAACCCAGCTGTGGCAGCGCAATCGCCGCCAGCCGGTGAATACCCGGGTCGAAGATGAAACCCCCATCGGTGAAGAGAACCGCCGCGAGATCGAGCTGCAACAACTGCTCGACCAGGCGTTTAATTTCAACAACAGTAACCTGCGCGATTATCTGAGTGATGCCCTCGGCACCGGCCGCCAGATCAACAGCCGCAACCTGCCATTGCGCGATGCGCGTGATCTGCTCGCTATGTGCCATGTGATCGAAGCGGCGGCGGTGAACCAGAGCGGCGCCGCCGACTTGCAGGTGAAATTTACCGGTGAAATCGCCAGCAATGATTATTTCACCAAATTTGACGAATATATCCTGGAGTTGAAAAACAGTGATTGAACAGGCTTTGGAAGAGGCCCTGGCGCAGTGTCGCCTGAACCGCAGCGAGTTTTCCGAGCTGCTGGTGCGCCTGTTGGATTACGGCGTTATCTGCCGGGATGAAAGCGTTATCGAAACCACTCTTTACGATCGCTTCCAGCGCTGCGAGCAGCTGGTGCGCGAGTGGTTGGCCCCGCTGGGATTGCGTTTGCAGCACGACAGTCGTTTCCAGTTTATCCGCGTGTATCCACCCGGCGCCGAAGTACCGGGTCTGCCGGATCAGGAAGAGCCGCACCACGGTGGCTTCCGCGCCCGCCTCAGTCAGCAGGAAGTGGCTGCGATTCTCGCTCTGCGGGTGGAATACGATAAAGCGCTGCGGGAAGGGCAGGTGGATGAGAGTGGTTGTGCCGCGCTGTCGATGGAAGCCCTGGAACTCGGTATGCGCAACCTGCTGAAAATGTCCCTGCCGGATAAACACGCCGAGCGCAAAAACCTGCTGAAGAAATTGCGCCAGCTGCGTTTGGTGCAGTTCAGCAGCGAAGAAGTGGAGACCAGTGCGGAAGTGTGGCTGCGCGTGCGCCCGACCATCGCCCACTTTGTCAGCGAGTCGGTATTGCACCAGCTGATCGACAGCGAGGCCCCGCCCGCAGCGGAGAACGAAGCCGCTCAAGCTCATGAGGTTGGCGAGGTTGATCAGACGGAAGAAGAGCAAACGCTCGAACGCATCACTCCAGAAGTCGAAGATAACAGCCTGTTTGAGAGTGAAGCCGCTTCCTAGTTGAAAATAGAGGCCGCAGTAACGGCTATAAAAAATCGAAAACATTCGACCGCCCGGGTTTGCGTAAATCGCGCCCGGGAGCCTCGAAGAAGGGTGTCGGCTTCCCGCCTGCAAAAAGACCCTGCTTTTGAAAAGACCGTTTTTTTGAAAAGACTATGTTCCTAAAAAAACTGATCCTGATTAACTGGGGCAATATCCCGCAGTTGGAATATGATTTCGGCCCGATCAACCTGTTTTCCGGTGGCAACGGTTCCGGTAAAACTACAGCGGCCGATGCTATCCAGACATTGATGACCGCCGCCCACGACACCCTGTTTACCTTTAACCCGGGGCAGGATGAAACCACCCAGCGCGGGCGCGGTGGAAAGCAGGTGCGGACGCTAGCCTCCTATGTGCTGGGTTGTGACGACGGCAGTTATGCCCGTGTAGAGCCCACCGACTGTTACATCGCCGGTATTTTCCATCCCACCAGCGGTGAAGACGATGCTGAGCCTTTTACCGCAGTGATGGGGATTCGCGCGCACCTGGATAACAGCAGCAAACCCGCCCAGGCTCGCCAAAGTGATTTGCGCTTTTTCGTATTCCCCGGCGAGCAGTTGGTGATGGGGGATTTTGTCCGGGATTACACCGATGGCAAACACCTGCTGCCGCTGGATAAATTCAACCAGGTCCTGAGCAAGCAGTTCGAAAAAGTAGAGCAGTACGACAAGAAAAAGGCCTACCTGCGCCGCCTTTACGGTGCCCTGCGCGGACGCCGCGATGCGGTCTCCGATCGCGAGGCCATGCACGCCGCGCGCACCTTTGCCAATTTTATGGCCTACAAGCCAGTAAAAAGCATCAACGATTTTGTCGCCCAGGAAGTATTGGAAAAACGCGATCTGGGTGATGCCATCCGCTCCGTCTCCGAGCTGATGAAAACCATTCACAGCATGGAGCAGGAAGCCCGCCAGATTGTGGAGCGGGTCAGTTCCCTGGAGGCCATCGCCCAGTCGGTAGAGCTCTACCGGGAGCAGTGGTTGCAGTTGCGGGTGCAGGAATATTTGTGCGCACGCCATCGCCAGCAGCGGGTGCAAAAGAGTTATCTGAGTGGCAAGAACGACCAGAAAAAACTGCGCAGCGATCTGGACAACAATGAGCGTGAAGTGCGCGTCGCCTCCGAGCGCGTCGAGCAGCTCAATGGTCAGCTGGTAGAGCTTCAAGCCCAGCGCCTGGGTATCGATGCGCTGCGCAATAAGGACGAACTGGAACAGCGTATTAACAATGCCCTGAGCCTTCTGTCCCAGCAGCACACCCCCATGTCTGCCGAAGAGGCCCGCTGGCGCGAGAACCGCGAGGCCGCTGAGGAATTATTAAACCTGCTCAACTCCACCTCCGCCGAGCTGGAAATTCCCGCCTTCTCCGATAAAGCACTGGTGCAGGCGATCAAGCAGGTGGCCCGTGAGGAAGACCTGCCGGATCTGCACAAGTTGTTGGGTAAGGACTGGATTGACCTGGCTGCATTGGAGCCACTACGCGAGCGCGCTGCCAGCAGTGAGGCCCTACAGAACCGCCTCTTCGACCTGCTGGATAGCAGTAGTAAAGCTGGCGCCGGTGATGAGGTTTCCCCCAAAGAGCAGATTGCCCAGCAGGCCTCCCGCTGGGAGCAAAAAGTACAGCAGCTGCAAAAGCAGCTGCGCACCCAGGAAAGTCGCATTCAGCATCTCCAGGCCAACCGCGTGCGCTACCCCCAATCGGTAGAAGTGGCCCTGGCCGCAATTCGCGAGCAGTGCCCGGAGGCGGAGCCCCGCGTCCTGTGTGATTATGTGGAAGTGCTGGATGAGCGCTGGCAGATGGCGATTGAAGGTTATCTGGGCGGCGCGCGTTTCTCGATTATTGTGGAGCCGGAACACGAGGCCCGCGCGATTCGTATCGTGCGCGGCCTGCCCGGGCGCAACAACCGCGCTCGTGTGATCCAGGGGGATAAAGCCCGCCGCGATGCGGAGCGCCTGGATACGCCGTCGGGCTCCATTATCGAACTGATGGAGTTCACCCATAAAACTGCCGAGCACTATTTGCGCGCCTCCTACGGTGCTGTGATACAGGTGGAGGATGAACACGAGCTGCGCGGCACCCGCCGGGGCCTGACTGCCGACGGTATGGCCAGTGGCAACTACAGCATGTGGCGCTGCGATATGGACGATGCCGAGTTGGTATTCGGCCAGGGCGCCCGCGCCCGCGCACTGGCGGCGCAGCAGCGCGCTATGGAGCAGTTGCTGGAAGAGGCGGCCCACGTTAACGAGCGCCACCAGCTCTACCGCCGTGTCACCAATGCGGTGCGAGGATTGGCGAATATCAAGCTGTTGTCCATAGTGGATTCCGCCCTGGCGGCCCAGCGGGAATGGCGCAGCGCTGAGCGGGCCCTGGAAAACCTGGACCTGAAGGACTTCGAGCAGTTTGAGCAGCAGGTCGATGAACTCAAGGCCCAGCTTAAAGACCAGCAGAAGCAGTTGTCTGACCTCCAGCGCAAGCATGGCTCTCTGGAGACCAAACTAAGGAGCAATGAAAAGCTCTTATACGCCCTGTCTGGTGAGCTGGAGTCCCTGGACGATGCCGCCAGTGACAGTGAGGAAATGGTAAGGCGTATTACCGCCATCGATCCCACTTTCGATGCCGAGCAGGTGCTGGTTACTGCCGACGAGCAGGTAGAGCGCGCAGCAGACAACTTTGACTTCTCGGCGGATATCGAAAGTTCGCAAGGACAGCTGGAAAAATACAGTCGCCAGTTGGATCGCTCGGTGATGGAGTACAACGCCACCTGTGCCAGCGTCGATACCCTGGTGTTTGAGCCAGACTTGAGTGGCGGCCACAAAGATGGCCTGTTCAAGTTGATCAGCGGTCTCGGCGATCAGGTAGAGACTCTGCGCAACCGCCTGAAGAACAACCTGTTGGTAGAGCGCCACGATCAACTGCTGGGATTGAAAAAATCCTTTAACACCACTTTTGTAACCCACTTGTGCCACGCTATTTACCAGTCCATTAACGATGGTAAGCGCGTGTTGGATGATCTGAACAAAGAGCTGGAGCACCACCGTTTTGGCGCGGATCGCGAGCGCTTCCGTTTCGACTACCAGTGGGTGGCGGAATTCAAGGAATACTGGAGCTTCTTTAAGGCGGTAATCGAACTGCCGAACTTGGGCGAAGAGCAGAGCCTGTTCGACACGGACTTGGCGCCCAAGCACCGCAAGGTACGGGACCGCCTGTTGAGTATGCTGCTGAGTGAGGATGAGCAGGTGGCGCGGCGCGAGCTGGATCGCATCAGTGATTATCGCAACTACCGCAGCTATGAGATCTACAAGGAGCCGGAAGGCAAGGAGCCGATTGCGCTCAGCCAGTACGGCACCGGGTCCGGCGGCCAGTTGGAAACACCGGCTTATATTATCCGCTCCGCAGCGGTCACTTCAGCCTTCCGCTTTGGTGAAAGCGGCAGCCATTTGCAAATGGTGCTGGTGGATGAGGCCTTCTCCAAAATGGATGAGTCCCGCTCCAAGGAAGTGATCCGTTACCTGACTGAAACCCTTGGGCTACAGCTGCTGTTCATTATGCCCAGCAGTAAATCCGGGCCTTTTATGGACCTGATCTCGAATCAGTTTGTATTCAGCAAGTGCCCCAGTGCCAAGCCTATCGGCCAGCTGAATACCCGGGTGTATGTGGATCGCAAGGTGTGCAACCAGGAGCGCATCGCCGAACTCTGGGCCAACCACCGCCGCACGATTCGCCAACAGGCATCGCTGGATTTTATGGACCTGGTAGAAGTAGAGGGATAGGTATTTTCGGGGGAAACCCCTCCATTGGCAGGGAGGCAACCGATGGAAAAGGCATTGCCCTATTGGGTAGAGGAAAACCCGCTGTTAATCGGCATCCTGAATTTTATTCTGGATCGGCGGGACAGCCAGCTGGAACGCGGCAAGGAAGCCCGCATTAGTTTCAGGCTGGATTTGCGCGCTGGCAGCAAGCGCTGGTTGGAAGTGTTGGAGCCCCTCAGGGACCCTGATCAAGATGAACAGGAGCTGTGGAATGAATTGCAGCACTTTGCGCGGGAATATCAGTGTTTTACGGTGAAACCGAATCCGAAAAGGCGGCCGGGTATTGCCGAGTGGCAGGGGGCCCAATTGATTTTTCGGGATGCCAGCGAGGAACAGCTGCGCCTGTGGCTCAATCGCCCATCCCCCACCGTTCGCCAATCCGCCTGGACCAGCCTGCTGGAACCCTATGTCGATCGCTTTGAGAATCCCTCTGCTTTTCCCCTCGAAGGCTTGGAGCTCCAACCGGGGTTTGAGTCAGTCGAAGAAATTATTGCTTGCTGGGTTTCCGTCGGCAGAGAGCTGATCTTTGCCGATAAAATTTCCTGGCGACAATTAGCCGCGCGCTGCTTTAAAGGGGATTCCAAATACCTGGAATTACCCAGCCGTCAATCCCTGGTGCGCAACCTCTATCCTGACCTGAGCCGTAAAATCCAGGAGCGCCAGCTTTTACTCCACGCCTACCTGCCCAGGCAATTTGAGCAGGTCATTTTTATCGAAAACCAGGACACTTTTATTAGCTTGGCGGAGCTGCAACCCAGTCGTGCAGCACTGGTTTATAGCGAGGGCTACCAGGGCGGCGCAGAACGGATTCGCAATCGGGAGAGGGTGCGCTTCAGCACTATTAATGTGGTTGGTGAAAATACCCGGCAGCAATTCCTAACCTGGTGGCACGATGGGGAGTCCCGAACTGTTCCAACATTTTTCTGGGGGGACCTGGACTATGAAGGATTGCGGATTGCCGCAGCGCTGAGAAAGAGCTTTCCCGGCTTGCAGTGCTGGCGCCCGGGCTACGATCTGTTACTGCATTTTCTGCGCACGGGAAAAGCCCATGCTCCGGAGCAGGCGGAAAAGGTGGGGCAAAAGCTGGTGCAAACTATTGGTTGCCAATACGCAGATGACACGCTGTTGCCAGCAATTTCAGACACCAATCGCTATGTGGATCAGGAGGCGGTTGAGATTGGCGAGCTGGCTGGGACGCTCGTTTAAAGCTGTCACTAACCGATAAATTTCAATTGGTGGTTTTTGGGGAATGGTGACTGCAAAGGCTTTGGTTAGCCGTTGAACTTGTTTTTTATGCGCAATTTCTCGGAAGATGCAGGAAATTTACTGTACAAAGCCCTTTAAAAGAAAGAAGGGAAGTTTCCGGAGATTTCTATGCGTCAGTTTTCTATCCTGGTCATCTTTGTTGTGGCCTTTGGCGGCGCCGCTATTTTATACGAGAAGGAAAGCCGTAAAGTAAAAGGCGTGCTGACCCAGATTACCGAGCTGCAGGCGCAGATGGGTGACTTACAAGCGGAGGTCAATCGGCTTAACAGCGAGCTGGAGGCAGCGAAGCTTGCCGAGCGTCGCCGCCCCAATCTCAGCTCTATGGCCAGCCGTATCCGTCGGGAGGTACCCAAGCCTGTACCACCAAAACCGGTTGTTGAGAAAAGATATGGAAAAGCCACCAATGGTCTGATTGCTTCCGATGTCACAACTGCACCACCAGCCATCAAATCTAATAACGGCAATGTCGAGCAGGACAGTGAGTGGTCCCGCCCCACCATGGATGCAGACCGATACCAGGAGGAATCTGATAGGGAGGAAGTACTGGACCCCTACCAGTAATTTGTTATTAGCTATTGATTCCAGCCCCAAAGCCCGCAAAATACCTGCCTCTTGGCGCGCATTGCGCTGGGTATTTCACGGGTTCGCTGTATGTAGCAGACTTTATTTGCAGCCACAGATTGAGAGGGGCTATCCGGCCAATGTTGTTAGATAAATTTTATGCGTCTCTGAGTGGGCAGCTGGAGGGCCTGCTGTCAGCTGAAAGGGACTGGTTGGCCAATACCGCCAATGCCAGCGCACTGCTTTTTATGGAGCTGGAAGACATTAACTGGGCGGGCTTCTACTTTCTGCACGGCGAAGAGTTACGCCTGGGGCCCTTCCAGGGCAAGCCGGCGTGTACTCGTATTCCTGTTGGTGCCGGTGTCTGTGGTACTGCGGTTTCCACTGGCGAATCCCAATTAGTTGAGGATGTGCATCAGTTTCCAGGGCATATCGCTTGTGATGCGGTTTCTGCTTCTGAAGTGGTCATTCCGCTTTACGACAACAACGGACGCTGTCTCGGTGTGTTGGATATTGATAGCCCTACGGTTGCACGCTTTACTCAAGAGGATCTGACTGGTTTGCAGTCCTTCGCCCAGGTGCTGCTGAAATCTTCCGATTTACCTGAAAGCTAATGGCGTTGCTGTGGCAGAAGCAGGTTGGCGATACCTGCTATCAGGTGCGTAACCACGGCGCCAGTGTGCGTCTTTACAGTAATGGCGTTTTTCACTCCCAGTGGAATTCCCGAGATCCCCTTAAAGGTTCTCTTTGGGAGTTGCTTCTGCTGCCGGCATTTTTTCTCCCTGAGCAACGCCTGAATTCCGTGCTGCTCCTCGGTGTAGGAGGCGGTGCTCTAATCCGTCTGCTCCAAGCCTTTACCTCGGCAAAGCGCATTGTTGGTGTGGATCTGGACCCGGTGCATTTGGAGGTTGCCCGCCGTTTCTTCGATGTTTGTGACGTTGAGTTGGTGTGTGCCGATGCCAGAGAGTATGTGGCTGATTATCTGAGCGATTCATCGGGTGAGAGATTCGATTTGGTGATTGATGACCTGTTTGGCCACTGCCAGGGAGTGGCGCAGCGCGCCATACCCGCGAACAAAGAGTGGTGCTCAACCTTGTTGCGCCTTCTGCACAAGGATGGGGTCCTGGTGAGTAATTTTGGTGACAGGGATGAACTGCAGAGCAGTGCCTGGCGCCAGCAGTCAATGCGCCAATGCTTGAAGGGCGCTTGGATGGCGCATATGCCGCAGTATGAAAATCATATTTTGGCTGTTAGCCGCAAGGCTTTACCCCTGTCAGAACTGAATAGCCGTGCTCCGGAAAAAATCAATCCTGCCAACCCCACTCGCCGCCTCGAATTTAAGATGAGCCGCCTACGCTGACATTTATGACCTCCTTCTCTCTCATTTCTGACTCAAGTTTGGCGTAAACGAGAATACCTACCAGTCAGCGAAAACGCTGTCGCCTCAATGATGTTATTGATTGGCGCCCTTTGTCACCAGCTGCCTATACTGGAATTAGCGACTTACTTTTTCTGGGACCGGTCGATGCGGTACAAAACGGTTGAGGAAGTGATTCAGGAAGGAAGGGACTTCCATGCCAAGCTGGCGATGCAGTACGAGGAGTACGAACAGCTCGCCACCAACAAGCGGGTGGAGCTATTGCTAGACCAGCTCAGGCGGCGAGAGGATTCCATGAAACACTCGCTGGAGAATTTCCACGCAGACTTGCCACCGGGAGCCTTGCACACCTGGGTGCAGTTTGCTCCTGAGGGGCGAGAGAAAGAGTTCCTGCAACGCTTACGTAGCATTGATATCAACAACCTCGATGATATCGCCAAGCTCGCGATGGACATAGAGATTTACCTGGCGGATCAATATCGGGATCTGGCTCAGGGGGCTGAAACGCCCTCCGCCCGCGAAGCTTTTGAGCGCTTGCGGCAACTGGAAGAGCTGGAAGAGCACACGCTTTCGATGAACCTCTTCAATTTGCGCGACTATTAAGCCCGCCCTGGCGGCTCCCTCGCCTTTATTTCTACTTATTCAGTGCCCCTTAAGTCTGCGACTTAAGGGTGCAACCGATATACGCAGAAGCCCTTTTCCCTGGTAACCAGCTGTACTTCGGAGTAGTAGTGCGGCCCTTTCTTTGCCAGCGGAATAAATTCATTTACCACAAAGAGCGCCGTACCAGTCATTTTTAGCAGCCTTGCGCTGTGCTGTAAGAAACGGTCCGTTAGATCCCCCTCTACTTGAAAGCCTTGGTGGAATGGAGGGTTGCACAACACCAGGTCAGCTATCCCGCTTTCCAATTCCGAACCGGCATCCGATGGTAGTACTACGCCCTCCATGCCCAGGGAGTGGAAGTTCCTCTCACAGGCGTGCAGGGCAGCGGCATTGTTGTCTGTGGCGGTAAAGTGAAATTTACCTAATGGTGCTAACTGTGCGCTGAGGTAGCCATAGCCGCAGCCCAGGTCTACGATATGGGCGCCTTCTTTGGGTAGCTCAGTGGTGAGTTGCTGGGCCAGCAGGGCGCTGCCTTTATCGACCTTGTTCCAGCCGAACAGACCAGGCTTGCTGTAGAGGCCATTGAGTTCTGGCAGGCTACGCAGTTGTGGGTAATCCAACTCGCCAATCAATTCCCCGGCACTTGGGTGGTCCACGCGGTTGGTGCTGGAGTACTCGTTGCCATGCTTTTGCAGTTGCTTTGCGGTGCCGAGGCGCTCAGCTGCCTTCGCGGCGTAGCTTTTGATGCCGCTTTGTTTTTCTCCTAACAACACCAGCTCGCCGCCTTCACCAAGAAAGTGTGGGGCCTGGTTGATAATGTGGTGAACGATCGCTTTTTCCTTGGAGACCGAATAGACAATACGGCGGTAATTGCGGTCCAGCTCCTCGAAGTGGAAATCGCTAAAGAAACTGCGTCCAACTTTTCCCTCGGCCCGTTCAGCGATATCCCAGCGGTTGCTTAGCAGGTCGCCATCAAATTGAAACCCCTGCTGTAGAAGGAGTTTACTGTTTTCATCGGCAATCCACAGGGTTTCACTAGGCGCCTGGAGGAGTTCTTGGAGGAGAAGAGCAGACATACTGTTTACTGTACCGAAGCAATTTCTTCAGGGGTAAGGAGGCGGTATTCGCCTTCCTGGAGTTCTTCATCCAGGCATATATCGCCGATTCTCTCCCGGTGTAGCTCTAATACCCGGTTACCCAAGGCGGCGAACATGCGTTTTACCTGATGGTAGCGGCCCTCGCCAATGGTGAGGCGCACCTCGTTGGCATAGAGAATCTCAAGCTTGGCCGGTTTGGTTCTCTTTTTTTCGTTGTTGAGCCAGATGCCCTTGGCAAACTTTGCCACCGCACCCTCCTCAATCCTCTCCGCCAGCATAGCGTAGTAAGTCTTGTCGCAATGATGGTTTGGTGAGGTCACCTTATGGGACCACTGGCCATCATCGGTAAGCAGAACCAGGCCGGTGGTATCAATATCCAGGCGCCCGGCAATATGCAGCTTAGCCTTGTTGGGCTCATCAATTAGGTCCAGCACCGTAGGGTGCTCGCCATCTTTGGTGGCACTGACATAGCCCAGGGGTTTGTTCAACATAATGTAGCGGGGCCCCGGCTCGTGCAGGGGCTCATCATCCAGGCACAACTCATCACTGACTTGTATTTTGGTGGCCGAATTGGTGACCACCTCACCATTGACGGTAATGCGCCCCGCCCAGGCGGCGCGCTTTACATCAGTGCGGGAGAGGTCTGTGACCTGGCTGACCGCTTTATCCAGACGAATCAGGTTAGCCAATTTTACGCTCACCGGAATCGACAGATTGATAGATCAGGGTATTGATGGTCATGGGACCAACACCACCAGGTACCGGGGTGTAAGCGGCAGCGCGCTCGGTCAGCGGGCCCAGCTCGATATCGCCGACACCGCCGGGGTGGTAACCGGCATCCACAACCACAGCGCCATCCTTAATCCACTCGGCCTTGATAAACTCAGGCTTGCCCACGGCACCCACTACGATATCGGCGCGGCGTATATGCTCTGCCAGGTCTTGGGTGCGGGAGTGACAGATGGTCACGGTGGCATTGGCATTCAACAACATGGCTGCCATCGGCTTACCCAAAATGGGGCTGCGGCCCACAACCACGGCATGCTTGCCTTCCAAGTCAATATTATAGGCTTCCAACAGACGCATAATTCCTTTAGGAGTCGCGCAGCCATAGGCCTCTTCACCCATTGCCATACGGCCAAAGCCCAGGCAGGTTACACCGTCTACATCTTTCTCCAGGCTGATCGCATCGAAACAGGCGCGCTCATCGATCTGTGCCGGTACCGGGTGCTGCAACAAAATGCCGTGGACGTTGGGGTTGGTGTTCAGTTCTTCGATCTTGGCGAGTAGCTGCTCAGTGGTGGTGGAGGAGGGCAGTTCCACCTGGAGGGAATCCATGCCAACTCGGCGGCAGGCATTGCCCTTCATCTTTACGTAAGTGGCGGAGGCGGGGTCATCACCTACCAGGATGGTCGCCAGGATTGGCGTTTGGCCGCCACTCTTTTCCTTCAGTGTGGCTACCCGAGCCGAAAGTTCCTCTTCAGTTTTCTGTGCCAGGGCCTTGCCGTCCAGAACCAGTGCAGACATAGATGCTATCTCTAACAATAAAAAATCGAGTGCTAAATAGACCGGGGTCTGCTCCAGCACCTACTGTATATAGAAGAAGGGCGGAAGCCGGCGATTTTTAAAAACGCTTACTTTTTATCCGGTCGGATTCGCGAAGTGCGCCATTTTCGCACAGGTTGGAAATAATTTCGCCACTTCAGGCCCCTGATAGGCAAAAGGATAAACTTCTTAAAAAATAATAGCTTAGAAGCGTTGACACAGGCCTGGGGGATCAGTACTATGCGCGCACTTCGCAAATGCAGCGATCTAAACAACCACCCCAAGGGCGGTAAGCAAGATCAATGAAGTGCGAATGATTGGAAAACGGGGCATAGCGCAGTCTGGTAGCGCGCCTGCTTTGGGAGCAGGATGTCGGGGGTTCGAATCCCTCTGCCCCGACCAATTTTCCGGGTTCACCTTGCGCCCGTAGCTCAGCTGGATAGAGCATCCGCCTTCTAAGCGGATGGTCGCAGGTTCGAGTCCTGCCGGGCGCGCCATCTTCATAAGATGGTGCTGGTTTGGCAAAAAGGACTTAGTCTGAAGCCAGATTGGCTGCAAGAGATATCCGGTATTCAGTACTGCCACAAGGTGCTGAAGTATATCACTACTATGGTGGCCGTAGCTCAGTTGGTAGAGCACAGGATTGTGGCTCCTGAGGTCGCGGGTTCGATCCCCGTCGGCCACCCCAGATTCTTCCTTGTTTTTCAAGGGCTTAAAACCTCGCCAAGTGCGGGGTTTTTTCGTTTTAGGCCCCAAATGTACATATACAGTGTACGAATTTTACCACATTGAGGTTTTTTCTAAGCTTGTAGCTGTACATTTTTCCAGTACATAGAACCCTATTCATCATTCTTCTTTTCGTCGCTTTCTCCGCCTCTATTCAATGGGACAACCCTATCTGGCGTGCGATTGTAACGCTCAGCCATGGAGGTTGTTTTGTGGCCGGTGAAGTGTTTTACATCGCCTTCGAAATCACTTGCCGCTTTTATCTTCAGGTCGTGGAAACGAAAGCGCTCTTTAATGATGCCTGCAGCTAGGGCCGCGCGTTGCTCACGCTGCCAAACTGCATTGAATCCTGTGCGGGTGTACCCCTGGCCGGTGCGGCCTCTAATTATGTAGGCGGTCTGGATTTTGGCGTTGGTGTTCCCTGCGAGTGCGGTGTCCACTGCTCGCCGTAGAGTTGTGGTCCAGAGTTTGATTTGTTGCTTGCCTGTCTTGGCTTGAGTTATCAATAAGCCATCTTTCTGAATATGGTGTCGGGTTAGGGCTAGAACGTCCTGTTGCCGTGCGGCGCATAAGTAGGCTATTTCCATGGCGCATTGGTGCATCAGGTGGCCTCTCTCTCCCAGCCAATTCCAAAATGCTTTGTATTCCTCATCTTGCACATAGCGACCGCCGGGCGATTCAGGAAATGGGCGCACGGCTTTGGTGGGGTCTTCGATAGATACAAAACCGCGAGCCTTTCCCCATTTCATAAGAATTCCAAGAAGGGTCCGCTCTCTGTTCGCTGTTGCTGGGTGGTTGGCGCCCCGAGAGTCCATGAACATTTGCACTAAAGGAGATGTAATGGCGTCCGGCTGCATTTCACCAAATACGGCGATTATTTTTTTTGCGTATCGTAGGTAGTCTTTCTGCGTGCTGGGTTTTAAGTACTTGGTGTATTGAGGTGATGCGAAGTAAAGTTCTACTAGGTCGGCTACGGTGAACTCTTTTTCTGTTTGTCCCGCTTGCCAGCGCTCGTAAGCAGTCCAGACTTCTGACTTGCTGGCATCCGGTCCCGCAAGGTGTTTGGTAGGAACGCCAGTTTTGCGCACCCGATAGCCTCCATTGTAGCGAGCCACATGCGGAGGCATCCAGGCATTTTCCGGTCTGCGACGTCTACCCATTAGTTAATCGCATCCAAATTAAATCCTGTTGGCAGATTAGCACCGGCCGAGGTCCGCTTTGAGGTGTTGCGGGTCAGGGTGGCCTGATTAACCATTTCCCAGGTTAGGGCCGGTGAGCCGTCCTTGCGGCGCACATAGGGAATGCGATTAGCATCTAAAACTTCCATTTGGGCTCTTGCACTACTTGCTGGGGCTCCAGTTAAGCGCCCTATCTCTTGCTTGGTTAATAGTTTGCTCATAATCCTTTCCTGTCAGCTAAGGCGCGACCTAAGCCGCGCCGCACAACTTAATCCCAGTTGATTCTTTCTTTTTTGCTTAAGCCTCCACTGGCATTACCATCGAAGGCACCAAGAACGCCATGCAGCTCATTCATTCTTGATTTCGCCGCTCGTAAAGCCTCAAAGGCGCCCTCTATTTCCTCCTCAAGATGCTCCGATTCTTCTTGAGCACGCTCCAGAGCAATCTCTATCTGCATTATGTCGTCAGTGGTTAAAATCGCAGTGGCACAGCCCGGGTAGATACTTCGAACAGCGGGATTACCTCCAACTCTTGTGTTCTCTTTGGGTTCACATCCTCTGAGCGGGTATGTTTTTGCTGTGGTCATGCTGCGGACTCCTGAAGTTTGCTTGCGAAATATTGAAGACCTTTAGGGGTTATCCAGGTCTGAGGTCTGGGCTTGTCGTTGATAATCTCAGTTTTGGTTTCGAACAGGCCCTGCTGGATGTACCGGGCCTTTGCGACGAGGGCGCCACCCTGATAAAAGAGATAGGTTTGCTTGAGCCATTGAATAAATTTATTTGGTGGCTGGTGTAGAGCTCGGCCGGCATTTTGGAGACCAAAAAGGCCGTCTCTGTTGACAAATTCATCGTAGAATTCAACCTTGGGCCGCTGCTCTACAATCTCACCCTCTAGTCGCACCCGCTCTTGCTCGGAATCCATAGCCATCTTGAGGATATCCATACGGCTTAGATTCTCTGGCTTGCGCCGGTTTAATTCATCACGCATATCAAAGAAGGCTTTGACTAGGCGCTTCTTGAACTCTTTCACCACACCGATATTGCGCATAAAGGTGATTAGCGTAGTGGCCTGGTGTTCGTTAAGGATTGCAATCTCTGCTTTCTGACCCCCTTTTCCATCTGATCGAATCACTCGCGTTTCAAACGTGAGTGGGCCAAACGCTTCAAAATCCTCGCGGTGCTGGCGAATCAGCTCGATAATATTCTTGTGCGGCCGCTGCACCCCCTCGGCAATAGCCAGGGAAGTGGTGGTGGCTCGGTTGTCTACGATTTGAATAAGGTTACTCATTACTTGCTCTCCATGTTTTCAAGGTCTTCACGTTCACAATCGATGATGTTTGCCGATTCATCAGCGAGCTGAACACCTATGGCTGCTAACTCACGGGCGGTTGGGTCGTTTTCCGGCATACAGGTAATGCTGTGGAATAGGGTGCGGAGCTTTCTCAGCGAGTCCAGGCTGAGACTTGCGATATCAAGAGATTGAGCGATGGAATTGTTGGCCTGACTGATAGGCGCAACTAGGGCGTGGTTCGGCATGGGAGCCTCCTTGTACTGTGGCATGACCGCCACCAAAGAGGTCTCAATCTCGATTGGGTGGCGGGGTAGACGGGTTGAGACTACCGCTACAAGGAAACGGCGGGCACAAGTGCCCCCCGAATACCCCACCATAAAAGGGATATTTCGCGCACAAAAAAAGACGCATACAGCTATAGGCGTCTTCCCGGCGCCTTGTAGATTCGGGGTCTCAATCCCGACTCCTGATTTTGCAGGAGCGGGGAAAGCATGGCACCAGCTGTT